>JBDKVD010000207.1:0-11810 GCA_039679325.1 Smithella sp. | reverse complement strand
GCCATCATGATGATGGCGATAACCCAGGCAAAAACCGGACGATCGAGGAAAAATTTGGACAGCATCATTTGCCTCCATCAGTCTTTTTTACGGGCAATGTTGATTGCTTAATTTCTCCGTTGTTTTTTTCACCATTTTCCGAAGGAACAGCTTTCACGGAAACCCCCGGCTTTACTTTCAACATCCCTTCGATAATGATGCGTTCATCGGCTTTAATCCCGGATGATACAAGCCACTTATCTTCTATTGCACGATCCAGAATAAGCGGCCGCTGAACAACTTTTTCACCGGGACCAACGATTAACACATATGCATTTCCCTTGGAATCGCGGGAAACAGCCTGCTGGGGAACAAGAAGAGCATTCCTGTTAACACCTTCCTGCACTACAGCCCGTACAAACATACCCGGCAGCAGAGTACCCTTGGGATTGGGAAATACAATCCGTAAGATAACCGATCCGGTCGTCGGATCAACGGTGACATCACGGAATTTAAGGGCTCCCTCCAAAGGATAAACGGTATTGTCTTCCAGAAAAAGACGAACCTTATTTTGTAAAGCGCCGTTGTGCTGTAGTTGCCCTTCTTCCATGCGGCGCTGCAGCTTCAGAAGTTCGGATGTGGATTGGGTTACATCAATATACATGGGATCCATCTGTTGAATAGTGGCCAGGGCTGCCGGTTGATGAGCCGTAACCAGAGCACCTTCCGTAATGCTGGATTTTCCGATTCGGCCCGAGATAGGCGCGGTAATTGTAGTATACTTCAGATTAATGCGGGCAGTCTCGACCGAGGCTTTTCCATATTGGATATCAGCCTGGGTTTGTTTCAGTGCTGCAGCTGCATCGTCGTAATCCTGTTGACTTACCGCTTTGTCGGCGAGCAGTTCCTGCAAGCGGCCGGCCCTCAACTGGATAGCCGTAAGATTGGCCTCGGATCTGGCCAGCGCCGCTCTTGCATTATCGAGCGCCGCCTTGTAAAGGGACGGATCTATCTGGAAAAGCACCTGGCCGGCTTTAACATCCGATCCTTCGACAAACAGACGCTTCTGGATAATACCACCCACCTGAGGCCGGACTTCGGCGACCAAATTGGCGGATGTACGACCTGATAATTCAGTCGTCATAACCAGTTCTTTTGGTTGTATAGTCACAACAGTGACTTCGGGCGTTGGCGGGGCACCTCCTGTAGTCTTCTGTCCGCAGCCAGTCAGCATCAAGACTCCAATGAGTAATCCCACGACGGCAATTCTTTTGGCCCTGTAATAAATCTGCATACAACACCTCTGTTATTTAATGATTAAAGCATGGACATCACCTTTTGACGGCGTCCCAGCAGGCTTCCGAAACTTGTTTGATCAGGAGATCGTCCAGGGTAAAGAAGCCCAGAATATGGTCACGCATCAGGATAATCATGGAGCCGAAGGCCAGGGAAAACAGCACGGCCTTTGGCAACTCCTTAAGGACCTGCTGATCGATTCCCTGATCAAAAATATCCATTAGTATATTATGATTCTCGGATTTACCCAAAAGCATTTCCCTGTGCAGAGAGATACCATACGGAGAGTTGAAGTACTGCTCCATATAACGAAAATGAAGGGGATTTTTTATAAAATACCGGAGAAGTTCCATGAGCAGAAAGAGAAATCTTTCCCTGAGGGGTTGTTCGACAGGGTAGCCTTTCTGAATATGTTCATGGATCTTCTTTTCCAGTTCCTGATGCAATTCATTTATGAGTACTTCCTTATTCTCAAAATACCGATAGATTGTGCCGGTGGCAACGCCTGCTTTTGCGGATATCTCGGACATGGGAGCCCCATGAAAACCCTGCTCCGCTATAAGTTCCAAAGCCGCTCGCATGATGTCGTTGCGCTTGTCTGAATCCTTCATGATTCCACTTCCACTATTAAAATGAGTGAACGTTCATTCTCGCAGGATGTTTATACCTGGCCACCGGTGCTGTCAAGACAATTTTGACAGACAATTTTGATCTTTCTACCCGGAGCAGGGATATTTCCGCCGAAAGTTGCGTTTTCCACGAGCAATCACATAAAAAATAGAAGTCGTAATTCCATTTCCAAATCAATGATGATACCGCGGCGGCAACCACCCCCTGCCCCCGCCGGCGGGGGACAGAGGCGACGATGCGTGGTTCGACAATCTCACCATGACTGACTATCAGCTTTAAGCCTGCCCTGAGACTGTCGAAGGGCCAACAAAGAGAGCGCTTGATTTGGAATTGGAATAACTTGATTTTATTAATCAGGCAGGATACAAAGCCCCCATGGAAAAATTGACTGTTGAAGAAATAAAAGTTGCCCGACTTATTCAACTTGATATATCTTTGGCAGCCCGTCCTTTCGGGCAAATAGGCCGGGCCTGTGATCTTTCGGAAGAGGAGGTTCTGAATATAATCAGACACCTTCTGCAGAAAGGTTACATCCGCAGATTTGGCGCGATTCTGCGCCACCAAAAGGCCGGCTACACCAAAAATGCGCTGATTATCTGGGCGGTACCGCCGGACCAAATAGAGAATGCGGGAAAAATCCTGGCAGCATTTCCTTTCATCTCACATTTATATGAAAGGAACCCTGCCTTTCAGGGCAAATACAATCTTTTTACGATGCTGCATACAAAAAATGATAATATCGAGGCAATTATAGATCAAATGGCGGCGGCAATAAACAACCGCGATTTTTTAATTCTGGAAAGTATTCAGGAATACAAAAAAACATCACCGGAGTATTTTGTAAATGACTGAAAACAAAACAAATCATTTTATCACCGCAAGAGAAGTTATTGCCGGCGGCGTCAACTCTCCCGTGCGCGCCTGGAAATCGGTTGGCGGCGATCCTCTTTTTGTAAGCCATGCCCGGGACAGTAAAATTTATGACACCGCAGGCAGGGAATACGTTGATTTTGTGCTTTCCTGGGGACCGATGATTCTGGGCCATGCTCACCCGGACGTTGTTGAGGCTATTTGCCGCACTGCCCGGCGGGGAACCAGTTTCGGCGCACCGACGGAAGCGGAAACACAGCTGGCGCAATTAATCAGCAAGGCTATACCTTCCATGGAACTGGTACGCATGACCAGTTCCGGAACGGAAGCCACCATGACGGCCATCCGGCTGGCCCGCGGTTACACTAAGCGTAATATGATCATTAAATTTGACGGCTGCTATCACGGTCATGCCGACTCTCTTCTGGTCAAAGCCGGATCGGGAGTGGCCACACTGGGAATCCCCGGTTCCCCCGGCATCCCGCAGACCCTGGCCGAGCTGACCCTCAGCCTGCCCTATAATAATATTGATGCGGTGCAGGAGGCGATCGAGCGTTACGGATCACAGCTGGCGGCAATCATCGTCGAACCGGTGGCGGGTAATATGGGTGTTGTGAAGCCCCGGAACGGCTTTCTGGCCGGTCTTCGAGAATTAACGGCAAAACACGGCATTGTTTTAATATTCGATGAAGTTATCACCGGTTTTCGCTTTACATTTGGCGGTTATCAAAATCTAATCGGTATTAAACCGGATCTTACCTGCCTGGGCAAAATAATCGGCGGCGGTCTGCCCGTCGGTGTTTTGGGAGGAAAGAAAGAAATAATGGAGTCGCTTGCCCCCGTGGGCGATGTTTATCAGGCGGGAACATTATCAGGTAATCCGCTGGCCGTGAATGCCGGCCTGGCTACACTTAGCCTGCTGAAAGCAAGGGCTGATTCCTATGACCAACTGGATATGAAAGCAGATGAACTCTGCCGCAACCTGGAAAAACTCTTTTCCGCTGGAAGCATTCCGGTTTGTATCAACCGTTTTCATTCCATGTTTACATTATTTTTTCAAAAAGGTCCCGTTGACGATTTCTCCCTGGCCCAAAAATCGGATACGGCCTTATTCGCCCGATTTTTTCACGGCATGATAAAAGAAGGCATTTGGCTTGCTCCTTCGCAGTTTGAGGCAAACTTCCTGTCGTTTGCCCATACGGATGCCGATATTGATTTTTTCCTCCATGCCTGCGAAGAAACATTGAAACATCTGTAAAACGGCGACTTAAAAGGTACGCATCATTTATAAGAAGAAGCGAGGATATTACATGAAAAAAGCTCTTATCACCGGCATTACCGGTCAGGATGGTTCATATTTAGCGGAGTTGTTACTTTCCAAAGGCTATACCGTACACGGTTTAATCCGTCGTTCCAGTTCCTTTAATACCGGCCGCATTGATCATCTCTATCGCGATTTCCATGATCCTGAGGCACGAATTTTTTTACACTACGGCGATTTAAGCGTCTCCGCACAGATCGTGGATTTACTTCATTCCATCGCACCTGATGAAATTTACCATCTCGGCGCTCAAAGCCACGTCCGCGTAAGCTTTGACATGCCGGAATATACCGGCGACATCACCGGCCTGGGAACGTTGCGCATTCTGGAAGCAATTCACAAAACCGGTATTAAAACAAAATTTTATCAGGCGTCATCCAGCGAAATGTTCGGCGCCGCCCCCCCGCCGCAAAAAGAAGACACTCCTTTTCAGCCGCAAAGTCCCTATGCCGCAGCCAAGGTTTATTCCTACTATGTTGTACAGAACTACCGCAAAGCGTATAACCTCTTTGCCACCAACGGAATTCTTTTCAATCATGAATCACCGAGACGCGGCGAAACTTTTGTCACCAGAAAAGTAACAAGGGCAGCCACACAAATAAAGCTCGGCCTCAAGGATAAACTCTACCTGGGCAATCTGGAAGCAAAAAGAGACTGGGGTTTTGCCGGAGATTACGTGGAGGCCATGTGGCTCATGCTCCAGCAGGAAAAACCCGACGATTACGTTATTGCTACCGGCGAAACACATTCAGTTCGCGAATTCGTCGAAAGAGTATTCAGCAAACTGGATCTGGATTATAAAAAGCATGTTGAAGTTGATCCCCAATATTTCCGGCCGACCGAAGTAGACGTACTTTTGGGAGATTCGTCCAAAGCTCGAAAAATACTTGGTTGGAACCCCAAAGTAAGCTTTGATCGGCTCGTTGATATGATGATATCCGCCGATCTGGAACTGGCCAAAAAGGAAAAAACTCTTGTTGACGCCGGTTTCCAACCCACAAACAGTGAAAACCTGGTTTAAACAAAGGATATTTTAATGTTCACGAACAAACGCATCACCATTACCGGTGGCAAAGGATTTCTTGGTAGCCATCTCATAAGGAACTTGGAGAACCGCGGCTGCCGGAATATCGCCATAGTCGATCTTCCCGAATATGACCTGACAAATTTGACGGACGTCCGACAGATGTATGAACAGACAAAGCCGGAAATTGTTATTCATCTGGCCGCAAAAGTCGGGGGCATCGGTTTTAACCAGGAAAAGCCCGCAGAACTTTTTTATGACAATTTGATTATGGGGACGCAATTGCTCCATGAAGCATACTTGCGAAAGATTGGAAAATTTGTTGCTCTCGGCACAATATGCGCCTACCCCAAATTTACCCCCGTTCCTTTTAAAGAAGAACACCTCTGGAACGGCTACCCTGAAGAAACCAACGCTCCTTACGGACTGGCAAAAAAAATGATGCTGGTTCAGTCACAGGCATACCGTCAGCAATACGGGTTTAATTCTATTTTTTTATTGCCGGTAAATCTTTACGGACCGGGTGACAATTTTGATCCCGGTTCCTCTCATGTTATTCCGGCTTTAATTAAGAAATGCATCGATGCCATCGACAATTCATCAGATACAATTGAAGTTTGGGGAACAGGACAGGCAACACGTGAATTTTTCTATGTGGAAGACGCCGCTGAAGCAATCTCTCTGGCTGCCGAATTTTACAACAAAAGTGAGCCGGTCAACATAGGTGCGGGTTTTGAAATTTCCATCAAAGAACTGGCCGAATTAATTGTACAAATTACAGGTTTTAAAGGAAAAATCGTCTGGGATAAAACCAAGCCCGACGGTCAGCCCCGCAGAATGCTCGATTGCGGCCGGGCGGCAGCCGAGTTCGGATTTAAAGCCAAAACGGATTTAGCAAGCGGTCTTGCCAGAACGATAGAATGGTACAAAAACAATCGTCATTTGTGTCGCTGATAAATTAATGTTGGCCGGTGTTTTTAATTGACTTTGATTCCCTTTAATGCTAAAGAGCCGCATGAATAAAGATATCAGAAATTCTGTTATGCAACTGGCCGCAGCCAGCAGCGTCGGCATAGCAATGGTTCTGGCAATTTTCGGATGTCTTTACCTGGGAATTTATTTAGACCGGAAATTTGATACAGGAAACTTTTTCAAAGTACTGCTTCTTTTTATGGGAATTGCTGCTGGGTTTCGTAACCTGTATGTTTTAATTAAGAGATACTTTCCGAACGAAAAACCTGTTATTAAGAGCTTAAAAAGTGAACAACATCGAAAAAGACCTCATCCAGAAAAGAATTGAAATAGCTAACTGGATTTTTTTAGCTGTTTTTTTTATTCCCTCCCTTATTTTTGCTCCGTTTAAATTTGCTCTGGGTGTGCTTCTCGGCGGTTTCATCAGCATCGTCAATTTTTACTGGATGAGCCGGGGGCTGCAAAGTTCTTTTCAAAATCTGGGTGATAAAGGCGATATCAAAACCCCTATTATGCTGAGATACTGCCTTCGTCTGCTAATCACATGTATTGTTTTGTTTTTATTGATAACCGGGGGCACCGTTGATGTCGTCGGTTTGGTTGTCGGGCTTTCCGTGGTGGTAATCAACATAATTATCACCATTACTGCAACTATTTTTTCAAAAAAAAACTGTCTTGAGGAGGTTATTTAAAATATGCACCCATTTTTATTTTTGGAAAACAGCTATCTTCCACCACATGTAACGTACTCAATATTTACAATTCTTCTTCTAACTGTGCTGTCTTTTTTGGCCACAAGGAACTTGCAGATTTATCCGGGCGGCCTGCAGAATGTCATGGAGACAATTATCGGCGGCTTTGATACTTTAGTTACTGACACAATGGGTCATCATGGCCGGACATATTTCCCATTGATAGCCACTATTGGTCTTTTCATCCTGACCGCCAACCTGATCGGCATAATCCCCGGCTTTGAATCACCAACGGCAAGCATCAATGTTACCTGTTCCATGGCCCTGGTTGTGTTTTTTGCAACGCATGCAGTGGGTGTCAAAACTCATGGCTTAAAATATTTCAAACAATTCCTGGGACCCGTCTGGTGGCTGATTCCGCTGATGATGCCCATCGAAATTATCAGCCATTTATCCCGCGTGCTTTCACTGACTTTCCGACTCTTCGGCAATATCAAGGGTGAAGATATCGTTCTGGCCGTTATTCTCGGCCTGGTTCCCTATCTTGTTCCGCTACCTGTGTTTGTTTTGATGATCTTTACATCCGTAGTTCAAACGCTGGTGTTTATGTTGCTGTCAATGATGTATATAGGTGGAGCGCTGGAAGAAGGCCATTAATACTAATTTCTTAAAACTGCTCAGGGGGGGGTAAGCTTAAACATTACCGCCCCCTGAGTAGATGCAATTCCTTTTTTATCCTGCATTTTTTTCTATATACCCAATAGAATCAACATATTCTTCACCATCTTCAATAATGATTATTGTTTTGCATAACAATATTTCTGCATCTTGGAGAATTTTAAATGCATAGCCTTGGAATTAATATAGGCTCCTCAAATGTTAAAGTGACCATGTTGGAAGGATACAACATTCTCTGGAGCAAAGTTGAACCGCACGAAGGAAATTTCCTGGAAACTCTCCATGCAATTTTATGTGCAAAAAAGATTCCCACCGGTATTTGCGCACTGGCTTGCGGGACTGAAGGAAGGCATCTTTTAAATATCAACAGTGTGATCGAACCATTATGCATTGAAGAAGCGCTCCAGCACTTAAACTACGAAGCGGATGCGGTAGTTTCCCTGGGCGGCGAAGATTTGGCCGTTTACACCATCGATAATAAAACAAAAAAAATCATCACGAGTTTTTCCGGCAACAAATGCGCTTCAGGCACAGGCGAATTTTTCAAGCAGCAGTTGGCCAGAATGGATATGGGTCTTGCTGACATTAACAGCATTCCCAATAGCAGCTGTGTTCTGACGCTTTCCTCCCGTTGTTCGGTTTTTATGAAAAGCGATTGCACCCACCGCTTAAACAAAGGTGAAGCCAATAAAGGCGACATCGTCCTGTCGCTCAGCAATGTAATGGCTACAAAAGTTCTTGATTTCCTTAAAAGAGCCAGAATATCCAAGGGGAAAGTTCTACTGGTCGGCGGCGTGACGAAGAATCAGTACATCATTCGTTTCATCAGGGAGAGGATGCCGCAAATAGAATTCATTGTTCCAGAGCCCGCGGCATATTTTGAAGCCTATGGAGCGGCGTTGCTGGCAAAAAATTCCGGCAGCATTTTACCCTCCCTCGATAAATTATTCAAACCGGGAAAAGTACAATTTAAACGGTTTAACAACTTAACGACAGCGGCAAACAAAGTAAGTTATCTTTCCTCTCCAAAAGGAAAAGTTGTTGCCGGACGTGAGTATATTTTAGGAGTTGACGGCGGATCGACGACAACCAAAGCCTGTTTAATTGATATGGAAACCAGTGAGGTCACCGCATCTTTTTACGGCCGAACACATGGCGATCCGGTGAAGGCTCTCAAAAATTGCCTTATCGAAATGAAAAAACAAATACAGGAAGATATCGGCGACGGTCAAATCAGAATAACACTGGCTTCCACCACCGGTTCTTCCCGGGAAATTCTCGGCGTTTTTCTGGAAACACCGGCTGTATATAACGAAATAATAGCGCATGCCGTGGGAACTACTTTTTACCGGGAAGACATTGATACAATCTTCGAAATCGGCGGACAGGATGCCAAATATGTTTTCTTGAAAAATAAGGTCCCTATTGATTATGCAATGAACGAAGCCTGCTCCGCCGGCACCGGTTCCTTTCTCGAAGAATCCGCCCAGGGTGATTTAAATATCGCACATGCCTGGGAAATCGGTGACATCGCCGTCAGGGCCAATGAACCTCTGAAGTTCGGTGAGCATTGCTCCGCCTTCATTAACTCCGACATCCGCAACGCCATTTTGCAGGGCGCTTCCCGCGAAGATATCACCGCCGGCATCGTCACATCGATTGTTTCCAATTATCTCAACAGGGTTGTCGGCAACAGAACCATCGGCAAAAACATAGTCCTGCAAGGCGGTGTGGCCAAAAACAAAGCTATCCCCCTCGCCTTCGCCATGCTGCTGGATAAGGATATTATTGTTCCGCCCGATCCGGAAATGATGGGTTGCTTCGGCGTCGGCATCCTCGCCAGGCAGAAATTAACCGATGGTCTTATTGCCAAATCTTTGTACGATATAGATAAGATTCTGGCCACGGAAATTATTTATGAAAAGGAATTTAAATGTAAAGCCTGCGACAATTACTGCCCGATCCGCATACTGAATGTCAACAAAAACAAATACATGTTCGGCGGCCGCTGTAACAAGTACGCCAACATACGCAAGAAAAAGATTGTCAACGAAGCCGAAGTTTTCGACTATATCGAAGAGCGCAATGACCTTCTTTTTCGAAAGTGTGCGCCTGATCCGAACGAATTTGTCAGAAAAAAAGACTTCGTTGTCGGCATACCGCGCTGCTTTTCCGTATATACACTCTGGCCCTTATATTCCTGGTTCTTTCATTCGCTGGGTGTAGAAGCCATTCTTTCAGAGAATATATCTCATGAAGGAACAGCGCGGGTGGAAAGCAGCTACTGCTTTCCGGCGGAAATTGCTCACGGAGCCGTTCAGGATATTTTTGACCGCAATCTGGATTACATTTTCCTGCCCCATTTTAAGGATATGGAAAGTTATGAAAAGGATGCTCCGGCCAACCTCTGTCCTATTACACAAAGCCTTCCCTATTACATAAAAAAGGCCTTCCCGGAAATTCCCGAAGACAAATATTTAACGCCTGTCGTGAGTTTTATGTACGGCGTGGAGAAGGCCGGTGAATCTTTCAGTGAAATGGGAGCCAAGCTGGGCTTCACCGAAAAAGAAGCCGGGAAAGCTTTTAAAATCGCCTATGAAAAGCAGATGGAATATTTCCAACAGGCACAACAACTGGGGCAGAGGGCGCTGGCTTTGGCGCGCAACGCCGGTCACCCGGTAATTGCGCTTTTAGGCAGGCCTTACAACGCCTTTACGGCGGATGCCAACATGGGCATACCGCGAAAATTCACCACCCGGGGCTATTCGGTAATTCCCTTTGATATTCTGCCTTTTCAGGATGAGACCATCTATCCGAACATGTACTGGTATTACGGCCAACAGGACATGAAAACAAGTGAACTCCTCAAAAACGAGGGCAATATCTATATTACCTATATATCCAATTTTTCCTGCGCTCCTGATTCTTTCATGCTGCATTATCTGAAATGGATTATGGGCATAAAGCCTTTTTTGATTCTGGAAATGGATTCGCACACGGCTGACGCCGGAGTAGATACACGTATTGAGGCATTTCTCGATATTATTGAAGGATACAGATCAAAGTTTCTCGACATCAGCGATGACAGATACGACAATGGATTGCGCTTCATCAACAATCCCGGTGAAGACATTCACATTAAGAATATAATTAACGGCGAAAAGATACCAATCAAGAACAACCAGCGGGTCAAACTGCTGATTTCCAACATGGGCAGACTTTCGGCGGAACTGGTCGGCGCATCCATCCGCGGGTTAGGTATTAATGCCGAGGTAATGCCTGTACCGGATATCCTTACACTGCAACTGGCGCGCAATCATGCCTCCGGCAAAGAGTGCCTGCCCTCGCACCTCGTTTTGGGCAGCGCCCTGAAGTATTTTTCTTCTGAAAAATACCGCAAGGATGAAACATATATCTTATTCGTCCCGACAACCACCGGTCCCTGCCGCACAGGCCAGTATTTTGTCTTCTATGACAATCTTTTCAGAGATTTGCGTCTGGAAAATGTGGTTGTCTTTACTCTGGATTCGGATAATTCCTACAATGAACTGGGCGCGGAATTTTCCAAATACGCCTGGTGGGCCATTACAATCGGTGATCATATGAAGGATGTGGAAACCTCGCTGCGCACCTGTGCGGCCGATCCGGTGGCCGCAATGGCAACCTACGACAAACTCTGGCATCGAATGATCAGCGTCGCGGAAAAAGACATTACGCAGGTGCTGCCGGTTTTAAAAGAAATCGCCGAAGAAATTGCCCGGATTCCCCTCAAGAAAAAGATGGAAGATTGCTCGAAAGTGCTTATCGTCGGCGAGATATATGTGCGGCGCGATGATTTCGCCGTGGATGAACTGATCGCCCATTTCAGTCAGCGCGGAATCATCGGCAAAGTATCCAATATCGCCGAGTGGGTATATTATTGTGATTTTGTCCGGAAGTATGAGCTGGAAAAGAAATTGAAATTAATCCCGTTGTACCGCCGGGCATTCTCCAAAGAATTCAGGCAGCTGATGGACTGGAACATAGAACATGCCTACAAGAGCAGTGTGGTGAAGAAAGTGGGTGATGCACTTGCACCCACAAACCTGATTCCGAAAACTCCGCACGACATGACCAAAATTATGCAAAACACCGAAAAGTATTTCGTGAACCAGGAGCTTTATTCGGAAATAAGCATCTCCAGCGGCGTGGCGGCAACTGCAATGATGGACGGATACTCCGGCATTGTCAACATTTCTCCTTTTGCCTGCCTTATTGGACGCGTAATAGAAGGCTTGATTACACCATGGGCAAGGGAACGAAAATACCCCGTAATCTCGATTGAAATTGACGGCAATCTCCTGACGCC
>JBDKVD010000206.1:0-7049 GCA_039679325.1 Smithella sp. | reverse complement strand
TGAAGTCTTCCAGAAACCCCAACCTGAAGCTGGGCAAGATAAAAGACATGGGAGCGGCCTTTGAGGCAGAGATATTGACGAAGAAGAACGACCTGGTTGACAGGGTTCACATTGACAAGGCAACGGGCTATATAAGATCGGCTTATTAGGCACAGGGCAAATCTTAAAGCTTAACCTTCGACCTTATTTAAAAGTGGTAATGTTATCCCGTAGCAGAAAAAATCGCTGCCTCCGGGATAACAACATTTTAGAAGGAGGATATACATGATCCCTTACGGCTTCACTAAGGAATTGGACATCCCTTATGGGACAGTCCTAAAACTCGTGAGAGAGGCGCTGAAAAAAGAAGGATTCGGCGTGCTGACGGAAATCGATATTAAGGAAAAAATGAAAGAAAAGTTGGGCATTGATATGAGTAAATACATTATTCTGGGCGCCTGCAACCCCCCGAATGCATACAAAGCGATCCAGGCCGAGGAAAATGTCGGACTTATGCTGCCCTGTAATATTATTGTTTATGAAAAGGGCAACAAGACAGTGCTTTCCGTCATACGGCCGACGGTTGCCATGCAGATGATTGATAATGTGGAACTTCATAAAATCGCAGAGGTGGTAGAAGGTCCGTTGAAGAAGGTCTTCGATGCCATAAATTGAGGAGAAACAAAAATGAAAAAATATCTCATATTATCTCTTATTATGATCACCGGTTTGCTTACGTCCTGCGCCGGTGAAGGTTACCATGGTCAGCAAGGTCCCGGTGGCTGGGGGCCCATGATGCATTACGGATTTGGATATGGAGGAATGTTTATGTGGATAATATTTCTGATCGTCATTGGATTGCTGATCTATTTCTTTGTTCAGACCCGGAAAACGAAGGGCCGGACACCAACACAGAATGAAAGTCACTTGGATATCCTGAAGAGGCGTTACGCAAAGGGAGAAATCACAAAGGAAGAATATGAGCGGATGAAAAAAGACCTCGAAGGATAGACCTGATGACTTTTTCAAGGCTATCCATGCAGGCAGGATCATGGAATTTGGAAAGAAGACATGGATAATTAGATGCACAGAGATTTAATGGCACAAACAAAAGCGCGATACAACCGTATTGCACCTTATTACGACCTCGTAGAGGCTTTTTCAGAGCGCGTTTTCAAACACTGGCGCAAGAAATTGTTGGCCCATTCTGGGGGGAAGATTATCGAGATAGGTGTTGGCACGGGCAAGAATTTTCCTTACTATCCGAAGGACGCCAATATCACGGGCATAGACATAGCGGATAAGATGCTTCCCTTCGCGAGAAAACGAGCCAATAGGCTTGGCCTTTCGATAAAACTTATTGAAGGCGATGTTCAAGCTCTTTCGTTTCCCGACAATACTTTCGATACGGCTGTCGCAACGTTTGTATTCTGCTCTGTTCCCGATCCTGTCCTGGGCTTACAAAACTTGAGGCGCGTCGTGAAACCTGACGGTCAAATCCTTCTCCTTGAGCATGTCCGGATTGACCGGCCGGTCATCGGCCCTTTAATGGACGTGTTAAACCCCATATTTGTTTATCTGTTGGGACCGAACATCAACCGGCGTACAGTAAAGAACGTTGAAAAAGCAGGTTTGTTGATTCAAAGCATTGAGCATCTCGGCCCTATGCAGATGGTAAAAATGATAATAGCGCGTCCCGGCAAATAAGGAGTCTTGCCTGCGTTTTGCTAATAGCAATGTTGAGGTGGATTAATTCACGGCGGATATTAAAACAATTAAAGGAGCCTTTTGAAAGCGGGCGTCATACGAAATGCTGTAAGTATACAATCGCCATATTCGATTACAGGAGGAATATATGAAGGTAACTGATCCGGTTTGCGGGATGTCTGCCGATGAGGAAGGTAAATTCATCCACTACAAGCATGACGGCAAAGATTACTATTTTTGCAGCGAACATTGTCTGACCTCATTCAAAGCCGATCCGGATAAATTCACCGGCGAGAAAGAAGAAGCGCCCCCTCCGACATTGAAACACATGCAAGACGGCAGCCGGGTATATACGTGTCCGATGCATCCGGAAGTCGAACAGGAGGGCCCCGGCAGTTGCCCGAAGTGCGGCATGGCGCTGGAGCCGAAGACTCCGATGCCCGCAACCCGGCGGATAGAATATACCTGCCCGATGCATCCGGAAATTGTCCGGGACAAACCGGGAAGTTGTCCAAAATGTGGTATGGCCCTGGAATCGAAAACCGTTTCGCTTGCGGAAGAAGAAAGCAATCCGGAATATGAGGATATGCGCAAGCGGTTCATAGTGGGCGCCATTCTGGCACTCCCTCTGCTGATTATTGCAATGCGCGGTATGATCCCGGGCGGCAGGTTACTCGATACTCTGGCTACCGCCAGAACCTATAATTGGCTGGAACTCCTGCTCGCGACGCCGGTGGTTCTCTGGGCGGGATGGCCCTTCTTCGTTCGGGGTTTCCAGTCCATCATCAACAGAAGTCTCAACATGTTTACCTTGATCAGTCTCGGGGTATTGGCGGCATACATCTACAGCCTGATTGGCGTGTTGTTCCCCCATCTTTTCCCCGCGGCAATGCGGACAGCGGAAGGCACCGTCGGGGTCTATTTTGAAGCAGCGGGCGTTATTGTTGTCCTGATATTGCTGGGACAGGTGCTGGAACTGCGAGCAAGAAGCCGGACCGGCGCGGCCATAAAAGCGCTGCTTGGTCTGGCGCCGAAAACCGCCCGGAAAATAGATGCCGAAGGGAATGAAAGCGATATCCCTTTAGAGCATGTCATAAAAGGCGATCGTCTGCGAGTCCGGCCGGGGGAAAAGATTCCCGTGGACGGTGTCGTTCTGGAAGGATCAAGCAGCGTCGATGAATCGATGATTTCGGGCGAACCGATACCGGTTGAGAAACGGGCGAAGGATAAACTCATTGGCGCTACGGTCAATGGCACCGGTTCAATAATCATGGAGGCTCAAAAGGTAGGCGCCGAAACCGTCCTGTCGCAAATTGTCAGCATGGTGGCCGAGGCCCAGCGAAGTCGGGCGCCGATCCAGAAGCTTGCCGATGTTGTATCCGGATACTTCGTACCTGCCGTGATCACCATCGCTATTATCTCTTTTAGCATCTGGTATTTCATTGGTCCTGAGCCCCGATTAGCCCATTCACTGATTGCTGCTGTCTCCGTGTTGATCATCGCCTGCCCTTGTGCTTTGGGTTTGGCGACGCCGATGTCGATCATGGTGGCAAGCGGCAAGGGAGCGACAATGGGGGTCTTGTTTAAAAATGCCGAAGCAATCGAGACTTTAAGAAAAGTCACCACCCTGGTAGTTGACAAGACCGGAACATTGACCGAGGGCAAACCGAAACTGGTAGAGGTTGTCGCTGCGCCGGGTATTGATAATAACAAAGTACTATTACTGGCAGCCTCTCTGGAGAAAGGCAGTGAACATCCGCTGGCGGCAGCTATTGTTGAAGGCGCAGTCAATCAGGGAGACCGCCTTACTGAAGCGAAAAATTTTGTCTCCCACACCGGCAAGGGTGTTTCCGGCGAGATTGACGGCCAGCCCGTTTTACTCGGCAACAGCACATTGCTGGAAGAGTTTAAGATTGATGCCGGTTCTCTGGGAGAGCAGGCCCGGGCCATGCGGTCCGAAGGACAGACAGTCATGTTTGTGGCGATCTCAGGAAAGATTGCCGGTTTGCTGGCGGTCGCCGATCCGATCAAAAAGACCACATCTGAAGCTATCAAACAACTGCATGCTGAAGGAATTCGGATTGTGATGTTAACCGGCGATAACAAGGTAACGGCAGAAGCAGTTGCCAAAAAACTAAATTTGGATGAAGTGGTGGCTGAGGTTCTGCCGGATCAAAAGGCAGCTGCAGTCAAAAAGTTTCAGCAGGACGGACATATTGTTGCCATGGCCGGTGACGGGATCAATGATGCCCCCGCTCTGGCCCAGGCACAAGTAGGGATCGCCATGGGAACGGGCACGGATGTGGCCATGGAAAGCGCCGGTGTCACCCTGGTGAAAGGCGACCTCACCGGTATCGTCCGCGCGAGACGTTTGAGCCGCGCCACCATGTCCAATATCAAGCAAAACCTCTTCTTTGCCTTTATTTACAATGCGATCGGTGTGCCCATCGCAGCGGGTGTTCTGTATCCCAACTTCGGTATTCTTCTCAGCCCGATGTTTGCTGCGGCCGCCATGAGTCTTTCCTCAGTTTCCGTGGTGGGAAATGCCCTCAGACTGCGGAAAGTAAAGATATAACAAAGAGAGACATCAAAATCAACCGATCCGCACCCTACTGTAGGAGGTTTATATGAAGCGCATTACAAGGAGAAAAATCATGGAAATAGAGTTTGCTAACTTTGAAGATCTGTTTAAAGCAGTCCAATATCTGCCCGCCATGCCGACAGCCTTTATTGATGCGACTGAGTAACGAAGGAGGGAAAAAATGAAAAGATTGATGATTGCATTAACCGTTTTGTTTACTTTTAGCAGTTCGGCATTGGCCCAGATGGGCAACAGTCAAGGTGGTGGAATGATGAGTGGTGATTCGTGGGGGTCGAGGTGGGGAATGGGATACGGCTTTGGCTCCGGATGGATCTTGGTGATCATTATGGCGATTCTCCTTATTTTTGGCATTGTTTATATGATGAAGCGGAAATAAAAATCTGGAAGTGGGAGATAAACCATGAATAAGTTCAAACAACTCTGGAGCACTCTGCGCTCGAGCTTTTGGTTTACCCCTTCGCTGATTGTTTTGCTCAGCGTTGCATTAGCGGTAGCACTGATTGAAGCGGACACCGCCGTGAGCGACCAATGGCTGACCCGGTGGCCGCGCCTGTTTGGGGCCGGAGCGGAAGGCGCGCGCGGGATGATGTCTACGATTTCCGGTTCAATGATAACTGTGGTGGGTGTCACGTTCTCCATGATCCTGGTGGTGCTGGCGCTGGCTTCAAGTCAATACACCCCGCGCATTCTGCGGAATTTCATGCGCAGCCGCATCACGCAGGTCGTGCTCGGAATCTTCGCCGGTATTTTCACGTATTGCCTGATCGTGCTGCGCACCATTCGCGGCGGCGACGAGGGCGCATTTGTCCCAAACATGGCGGTGTTCTTCGGATTCGTGCTGTCGCTCGGAGGTGTCGGCGCCCTCATGCTCTTCATTCATCACATCGCTTCTTCGATTCAGGCTTCCAGCATTATATCCTCGGTTGCTGAGGAAACCATCGCGGCTATTGACCGGCTGTTTCCGGAAAAACTTGGCCAGGGGCCGGGCGAAGACGATGATGTCCAGACGCTAAGCTCTCTATCCGAGTGGAATTGGCGCGCCGTCCCGGCCTCACAGAGCGGTTATATCCAGAACGTGAATAACTCGGCGCTCCTGCGCTTGGCGCAAGACAGGAACATCATCGTATTGATGGAGCACGGCATCGGTGATTTCGTTGTCCGAAACACCACGCTGGTCTCGCTCGCTCTGGAAGACCCGCCGGATCAAGAGACGAATGCCGCTCTGCAGGCAGCTTTTAGTATCAGCAGCTACCGCACGGTGGAACAGGATGCGGCCTTTGGCATCAGGCAGATCGTGGATATGGCGTTGAAAGCACTCTCCCCCGGCATCAACGATACATCGACAGCCGTGACGTGCGTGGATTATCTGACAGCAATTCTCGCGCAGTTGGCGCCCCGGCAAATCCCTTCAACGCGCCGCTATGAGGAAGGGAAACTGCGAGTAATCGCCAAAGGACCGAGCTTTGAAAGCTTGCTGGCCGAAGCGTTCGACCAGATTCGAGGCAACGCCACGGGTAATGTAGCCATAATGTCGCGGATGCTGGGTGCACTGCAAACCATCGCCAGTATGACAGCCAGTCCAAGCCGGCGGCGGGCGCTTCGTGATCAAGTGCAATGGATTGCCGAATTGGCCGAACGCACCATCGCGTCCCCGTATGACCGGATGAGGTTTGAGGAACGACTGGAGCGAGTGCGTGAAGCACTCGAAGAGAGAAGTGAGTTTTTAACTAAATGAATCACGAAACAGAAAGAATGAAAATGGAAATGGAAACCATTTCAATTTTACTGTTTATTGTGTCCACAACCGTGGCAATCTCCGTGCAGGTTTCCCTCAATATGCTGAGGCTCCACCGGATATTGAGGCCAAATGAATTATTTCATGCGTTTCCACTATTCTCTTTAATTCAGCTAATTCCTTATTCTAAAAGGACTAATCCAAACTTTTGGCTCACCTTCATCTGTTGGCAGGTTATTTGCTGTTACGTTGTTAATGCCATAAAAAATGGTGAAATGGCCGTGTACAGAATCAATATGACAACGCGTGAAGGCAGTAGTAATAGGAAGATGATCTTTCAGGGAGGAAAGAATCAATGAAAATTTCAGAATGGTTGGATGAAAGGGAAGCAGAAGGCACTGATGTATCACAAATTAAATTGCCTGTTGATCTATCTTATGACGAAGAGCCGGACGAAACCATTTTCTTTCAGGAGATTAATCCCGGCGGAATCCTTTCTATCGCCGATCATCCGTTTTCCACTGTAGAGCGCTTTGGACACTGGTATTATTGCAGGGGGCGCGAAAAGGCTTCCGGCATTTCCTCGTCAGGGATGGAGTGGAGGTTGTTTACAAAGGATAAAGATCTTGCTGTCAAAACAGCTAAATCACATCTAGAATAGAAAAATCAGGATTGCTTGTTTGATGACCTAAGCGCGGCATCCGGATATTCAGGTCCGACAAATTGTTTTCCGCTCTTTTTGATATATACTGCAAAATATGGAGATTGCTATGGATTTAGAGACAACTTCACTGGAATACTGGCAAAATAAATACCCTGAGAAGTTCGCGTCGGAAGACATTATCTTTGGACGTATTCATCGGGGCGATACGATATTTATCGCGTCAGCCTGCGCGGAGCCGCAATATCTTGTTTCGGGGCTGATTCGTTATGTTGAGTCCAAACCCCACGCCTTTTTCGATGCGGAAATCATCCACGTAAGAACTCTCGGCGTCGCCCCCTATACCGAAAAAAAATTCAAGCAGA
>JBDKVD010000205.1:0-5149 GCA_039679325.1 Smithella sp. | reverse complement strand
TAATACCAATTCTAAATCAAAGATGATATTGCGGCGGCAAGGAGGAGGTGACGAGGCGTATTATACATACGTTGAGGAAGCCGACGACGAAGCCAACAAAAATAGCGCTTTGATTTAGAATTGGTATAAGAAAGCAGTTCCGAGAGAGGCTCCGCTTTCTTTACTTATGCGGCATATTTTATTCTCTTTAAGATAAGACAGCTCAGCGGGTTGTAGTTTGGCTGGCTGCTGGTATACCAGTGACTGCTACTGATCGGTCACTGCTCAATTTGTTCTTAAGAGAGGGAATAGCCTCATTCATAACCTCTTTAGGGAGGGAGAAAGGGGGACGGTTCTCTTTTTTATCTTCTTGTTATTGGAATGCGGCAAATGGCATCTCCGCACATTTTGGACTGTAACCGGTATATTTGTATGATCGGGCAGGAGTTGTTCCTCGATCGACGACGTGCGGGCAGGCTGATCAGGTCATTGGGAAAGATAGGTGCTGAGCGTACTTCGCAGTAAGTTTGCCTTGTGCTGGACACGGGAGGGATGAAGAGCAGCGCGGCATTCGGCCTTTTTACAAGGTCGCAACAATTAATAATTGAAAAATGCCCAGCATGTGGTAAAAGTTTCCACAGCAGCTGAGAGCTGTATTAATGCAGACGTAAGGAAGGATTAACCGGAATGGGAGAGATTAAGAGCGCAATTGAACTGGCTATGGAGCGGACACGCAATATGTCGCTGTCCGAGGAAGAGAAAGTCCAGCACCATAAGGACGAATTTGAAAAACTTCTTCAAGGCGCACTGCAACGATATTCTGACGAGGTTATGTCCATTGACGAGTTTCGGGAGCGGATCTTGGAGTTGCAGTCGGAATTGCATATAAGCGACAGTCAGCTTGTAATAAAAGCTGTACTAAAAAGAATTGATCCCGACGAGGAAAATGAACGCTGGCTGAGTCTGTTATCGGTTCTTGCACCCGTCTTAACTGATTCCCTGCAGGAAATGCTGTCGGACTATAGTGAACAGCACTCCACACTATTACAGGCCGCCCGGAAGCAGATGCTGGAGCAGCTTGCCCAACGGCATGGAATTACAGGATCTGCCATAGTACCCAACCCGGACAAGAGCGCCTCATATCAGCACGGCATATCTGTCTTGAGAAGAGAGACTCGAAGCAGGATCGATGCAATTGCGCAGTAGATCACATAGACTGTTCCGACCACCGCATGGACTTAATCTAAATATACTGAAATAACATCTGTTCTATTCGCTCAAAGTTTTCTTTGACCATGGCGGCACCGGTTACGATGTCTCCATGTCCGGACAGCAACCATTCAGCTCCGAGGTTATCCACACGGCTTATGCTTTCTTTTATTTGATCTCCATCACCACCGGGGAGGTCGGTGCGCCCAAGCCCCTCTTTGAAGATCAGGTCTCCGGTGAACAGTGCACCGGCGTCTTTCCAAAAAAGCGTTACTGAACCAGGCGTATGGCCGGGGGTATGAAATACTTCCAGCACAATTTCACCGACTTTTAACTCGCCCTCATCCAGAAAGAAGTCGGGATCAAAGCGGCTTAAGTCTATATTTAAGCCATTAAGGTACGCAGCTGCTTTTCTGAACATCAGCCACTCGGTTTCATGCATGGCAAATAGGGTGGTTGCCTTGTCAAATAGATGTATGGCCTCGATATGGTCCGGATGCGCATGGGTGCAAATAACCAGATCTATATCCTTGATCGACATCTGCAGTTCGTTTAAGCCACGAGCTACGTGATCGAAATAAGGAGCGATGCCCGGATCGATCAGAATGTTCTTATCGGGTGTTTTTATTAAATAGGTATTGCAATTGTTGATGTTGGGAGAATTCCATAAAAATGCATGTAAATTTGGTGTTAAATTCATTTCCTGTACTCCTGGATTTCTTGCTTCTTCAAACTGCTGTTTATATCATTTATCACATGTTAAGTCAGAGTTCAGCCATTTTATTATACCAAGTAGCATTCTTTGCCTGACTTTGTTGGCCCTTCGACAAGCTCGGGACAGGCTTATAATTGAGTACGTCATGGTGAGCTTGTTGAACCACGCCTCGTCACCTCCTCCTTACCGCCGCAATATCATCTTTGATTTAGGAATGGTATTATTCCGGTTTGTTGATCTCGAGGATGCGGTCTACATTGAAGCGGCGTTTCTCTCCGCGTGTCACGCAGAGAGCATCCAGACCCCAAAACGGGTATCCCTTGTATTCCATTTCGCCGACCTGCAGCGGGCGGATTACTCTCCGGGATTTTTCATCCTTTCCTTTGAGATAGAGAATCTCAATACTCGTCTTTTCATTAATCGCCGTCTCGATTATTTGCAGTTTGTCTTCACGGCTGAGAGTTTTAGCGGACTGGGCATACTGAATCCCGGTGAGAAACTTCACCACCTGCCAATCCATCATGATATGATTCTTTTTCAGCGGCTGCTTGAGAACAATGCCGGCAAGGGTTGTGCAGCGCGAGAGCGCCACGTACATCTGTCCGTGGGCAAAAGTCCCACGTCCCACATCAATCGCCACGTTTTCGAAAGTTTTGCCCTGGCTTTTATGAATTGTTACCGCAAACGCCAGTCGCACCGGGTACTGCCGGAACGAACCGACTTCTTCGGAACGCAGCTCCTCGTTTTTCAGAAAGAACCGGTAGATTTTCCAGGTATAGGGAGAAATGCGCGCGGTGTCGCCGTTGTCCAGATCAGCCACAATGACTTGTTCTCCGTCATCGTCCTTTTCAAACTTTCGAATTTTCCCAATGGTGCCGTTGATCCATTGACCGTAAGAATCATTGTTGAGCAGCATGATCTGCGCACCTCTTTTCAGTTTCAAATCCACGGCAGTCGGCAGATATTCCTTGCCGAAATCGCCGATGATTTCACCTTTGGCTTTCCACGTTTTTCCCGGCAGTTCCGCCAGCCGCTTTTCGTTGATGGCGGAGGCCAGATCATTGGTGCTGGTGAGCGACAGATAAAAGGAACCGGCGGGAGGCTCAAACTGCGGATCGCAGCGAGAGTTGAACTTGGCCAGATCTTCATCAGTCACAGTGCGGTTGCGGATTGTATTGAGCAGCCGGACAAAGTCATCGTCTTTCTGGCGATAGACTTTTTCGAGTTCCAGAAATTCCATCTTCAACTGATCAAAAACTTTGGCGCTGAAAAAATAAGGACTGCTGTAATGCGTCCTGAATATTTCGCGCTCCGCGGACGTGACAACCGGCGGCAGCTGATAAAGATCGCCAATAAAAATCATCTGCACACCGCCGAAGGGCAGCTTTTCGTCCGGGCCGTTGAAGCGGAGAAATTTGTCGATGCAGTCGAGCAGATCGGCGCGCACCATCGACACTTCGTCGATCACAATCGTTGTGAGCTTTTTATAAATGGTTTTTCCGGCGCTTTTTTTTCGTTTGATCGATGCCGGCGTTACGCTGGGTTTGAACTGGAAAAAGGAATGAATCGTCTGACCGGAAACATTAACCGCCGCGACGCCGGTGGGTGCAAGGATAACCACTTTCTTTTTCGTATGATCTCGAAAATAAGAAAGCAGCGTTGATTTCCCTGTGCCCGCCCTTCCCGTAACCAGAATATTATTCTGCGTATCTTCCATGAGCGCCAACGCTCTCTGGAATTCGGGATTGAAATCTATTTCAGTAGTTTTATCATTCTTCTCAGGCATAATTAGCGTTTATTTTATTCATTTTATACAGAAAAATGAAAGCAGTATTTCCTTTAATTTATTAGAAAACAGAACGGAACAGAACCTTAAATCTTTAATCACATATATGTTTCTTTTGAAATAGATATGTATTCTACCTATTAACACACAATTAAATCTATATTGTCAAAACAGGCTTTACTTGTTACATTCAACTAGAATTATGGCTTTGATGCCAACGTATGTAAAGGTTGCGTTATTTCTTCCAGTGCTCCGGCGTTAAAATTAATTGCTGAGTTTGCTACAACTATAATATTTCTCCATTCCATGTTCGAAAATATTCTCATATGTTTTTTTAAACATCGCTTTAAGAATTCATACTGTTTTTGATTATCATTTGACTCACACAACAACAAGGCTTTTGCCTTAACGACAACCAAAAAATAAAAACGAAGTTATTTCTCAGTAAAGCAATTCATTGGCTGCCTCTTAAGTATAGAAAAACATATAACTTTTGTGGGAGGTGAAAGATGAAGATCAAAGGGATTGCGGGAGTCTTTTTCGTTGGCATTGTGATGCTTGTGGTTTGGGGATGCTGCAACATCCCGCCTTACAGTCCGGCGTTCTGGAACGACGGCAGCACGGTGCAATTCAACAACAACTGTTACAATTACGGGAACAACAAGAGGACCGACACGTTCGCGCAGCCGGGGAGAAGATCGGGAGACTATCCGAACCCGATGGCTTGCGCAGATGTGGCCGCTGCTGCGGTCAATGACGGCGTCCTGCGCCTGCCTGCCTCGGGTGTCTGCCCTAACAAGGAGGACAAGATCGCTCTCGTCGTGGACCCCGGGACGGACTATCACTGGTATCGGCTCGGCACTGACGGCATGTGGTCGCACAAGCCCGGCGGAACACAGGCGACCAATCTGGATGCTTCGGGCAACCCCATTTCGAATCCTGAGACGGCGGATCGCTGCTCAGGGTGGCTTTGCTACACTGACTTTTGTGGGTATTTCTGCTCCTGCTCCTCAAGTTCGCAAGGGCAGGGGCATGAGAATATCCAGTAACTGTTTGTGAAAAGAGGAGGTATGCGATGAAACGATTGAAGATCACGCTATTTCTATTTCTGGCGCTGGTTTTCCTGGCCGCGCTGATGCCGATTCCGGACAATCTTTACAGCGGCAGTGCTCTCGCCGCCGGGGAGCAGGGAATTACGGTAAGAGTGCTTCTCTTCTCGGGAAGACCCGACCCCACTTATGAACTGGTCGACGTGCAGTTGATCGAAAAACTGAAGATGAATCTCGCCGTGGCGAAAAAAATCGAGAACTATGACCGGCATACGGTTATTCCGGCGAACATTGGTTATAAAGGGATCCTTGTGAGTAATCCGGAGAAACGGGCAGGGCTTCCCGCCGGATTTGCCGTTTACAAAGGCGCAATTGAACTGATGGACGACCGGAAGTCTTTTCTGGAGGATA
>JBDKVD010000204.1:0-2046 GCA_039679325.1 Smithella sp. | reverse complement strand
CGACACTGCAGACAAGACCGCAGCCAACAGAACAGTAACAACAGATCGTCGTCACCTGCTTGGCAACCTTGATGCGGTCCATCTTATTCAGTTCGGCCGCATATGCCTGCGCCGGATTCAGGTTGAGCCCTAAGCTCGACAGAGCAACCCCCCCTCCGATGGCGCCGGTCATGGTTAAAAAACCTCTTCTTGTAATTTGCATAAAAAGCCCTCCCCCTACCTACGTCAAAAATGATTTATGTCAAAAGCGACATAAACTTACTGATATTCGCATAAAAGTCAATATGTTATATAAAGCATAAAAAATCAGATATACATTTACAGATTAATTTTATTGACATTTTAAGACCATCATCTTTATAAGGAAACAATAAGACCGCAGGAGGGGACCGTAAGCAATGGAAATCAAGTATAAAATCTGGATCGAAAAAGACGGGAAAGTAGTTTTCGGCAAGGGACGGGACGATATTCTCAAGGCCATTGACGAGCAGCGCAGTCTCAATGCTGCGGCAAAAAAACTGGAAATGTCTTACCGGGCGGCGTGGGGCAGATTAAAAGCCTCCCAGGAACGGATGGGGATGAGACTCGTGGATATTGGCGTGCACGATAAATCCATGCAATTGACGCCGCAGGCCCGGGCGATTATAGCACGCTTCGAAAAACTCGAGCAGGATGTCGAGGAACTTCTGCATGCGGCTGATCAGGAGTTCCAAAAATTAATTCTTAAGTAAGCTGAGTTTGTTTTTTATTCTATCTTTCAGAGAAGCATAACGTTAACACTTTCTCCTTTTTTAATCTCCAGAACCCCGATCGGAAAATAAATAATTCCTCCCGCAAGGCATAAGGCACTTATGTGGGCGGAACCATGGAATTCTACCGGGAACACTTTGCCTTCTTCAATTTTAACGGGAACAAAAGCCTTGCGATCACTAGTTTTACGTTTGAAATTCTCTCCGGTGACGAAGGAAAAAGTTTTTGGGGCATAATTGTCGTGCCCCATTAATTTGTAGATAAATGGTTTGGCCATAATTTCAAAGGGAAAGAAAGTAGAAACCGGATTCCCCGGAAAAGCAAAGATTGCGGTCCTGTTTTTTATTCCGAATGTCAGCG
The DNA here is from genome assembly GCA_039679325.1 of Smithella sp. Lineage (GTDB taxonomy): Bacteria > Desulfobacterota > Syntrophia > Syntrophales > Smithellaceae > MVRV01. The sequence goes on along the minus strand of JBDKVD010000204.1, from coordinate 936 downwards.
GCTTTCCGGGCTGCATCGCCACTCTGTTAAATAAGATGTTAACCCCGTTGGTCTTCAATACTTCCGGAACAAGATCATAATCACCCATGGATACCCCGCCGGAAATCAGGACTACGTCGCTTTTCTGTAACGCCTTTTGGATCAGGTGATTTAATAAATCCTTCGTATCAGTCGCGATTCCCAGATATTCAGGCTCGATGGACATTCTTTGCACCTGCCCGATAAGCTGGTAACTGTTGCTGTTGCGGATGCTTCCCGCCGGCAAAGGCTCTCCCGGTTCCTTAAGTTCGCTTCCCGTTGTTACAATGCTGATTACAGGTTTTCTATATACCAAAACACTACTGATTCCGGCATTGGCCAGCACTGCAATGTGCTGCGGTAAAATCAATGTTCCGCGGTTCAGAACAACTTCACCTCTTTTGATATCCTCCCCCTGGTAGCAGATATAATCGAAAATGTCCGAATCCGTTATCCTGACTTTGTTTTCCGTAATTACCCGGGTATTTTCCACTTTGACGATGCAATCGGCGCCTTGAGGCACGACTGCGCCCGTCATTATTTTTGCGCATTCATTCTCCCGAATGGTCTTTTGCGGGCTGCATCCGGCGGGAATAATTTCAACAATGCTGAGCTCCCCCTGCCAATCCGCCCGGCGGCAGGCATAGCCGTCCATAGCAGCCCTGTTAAAAGGCGGCATATCCGTATCCGACCGGATGTCACAGGCCAGTACTCTGTTTAGAGAATGATTAAGTGTTACGGATTCCACCTCCAGTGTAAAAGTGGAATTCATGATTATTTCAAAAGCTTGTTCAAAAGAAATCATTGTTTGATGTAATTCTGATAATCTTCCATAGTGTTGAGGTTTCTGTACCATTTGCCTTCATCCGGCAGCGGCAGATACTTAACATCCGCCGACCCGAATAAAAGCCTGATTTT
>JBDKVD010000203.1:0-10610 GCA_039679325.1 Smithella sp. | reverse complement strand
CGGCCCGGCCCCTTGACGGCAATCACTAATTCCATTGTAGCCCCCTTTCCATGTTATGTCTGCGATTTACATGCTGTGTTTGATGGGATAATGCTCTGCAACGACTCTTGTAATACACGCTATGCTTTGCTTCTCTGTCTTTTGGAAACTCAGAAACTTAAGGATGTCCCACTGTCCGTTACACTATACTTTTTTACCATCGTGCCGCTCTTGCGTCTCCTTGCCTCGATGGTTACCCATTCGTGATACACTTGCCAACTATTTTTTCTTTGGCACGTTCCTGAAGTGCTAGGGCAGCTGGTGCCTGTTGTTTCACCAGAATTGCGACTAATTCCAGCAAAGCATCGCGCGCATGTGGATTTGTGACGAGCTCACCAATATTTTCCGTTAGCATTAAATCGATCAGGTCTGTCAGTGCTCCGGATGTACCTGTGCGTCTCCATCGGAGATTATCCGCTGTTTGCTGTCGAATACAATGGTGCAACCATTGCAGACCATCAAGACGAAGAAGACGCCCAGTAGATGAACTTAAGAACCCACAAAAGTAGAGAATGTTATCCTCTTCCTGATCAAGATGTCTCTCTGCCCAGGATTCATACAGATCTTTCATTTGAAAAACCGTTGTCTGAATTCCTGCAACTTGATTTAGCGACAACTCGGAACCGCACCCCAGCAAGCGACACAGTAACTGCTCACCATAGTACCGTTGACGGCCAGAGCTCCATTGCGGTGATGCCAATGCATACTCTATCATTGCCCCCCAATGACGGGCAAATACCGTAATGTCGTAATTTCGGGAAACGTGCTTCAACCAATGGTCGATAAAATACCCGAGTATATAGTGTGCGTTGCCGCCAAGACGAAATAGCGGTTCCCATAGATCGCTTGCATCATTCACCGGCAGGCTGGGAAGTAGTTTAGCAATTGCCGTAACAATCTCATACCCAATCTGCGTCGGAGGCTCGTCGCGATCACCTTCTTGGCGTTTGATACGCGGCCATAATTCGAAATCCAATAAGCGCTTCAGCAGTTCGCGCTGGTTCTTTATCTCCTCGTGATCAGACTGCTGGGTCTCCGCAGGAGAAGGCTGCAATAGCCAGGAAAACATCGCTTTCAGAAATTGCGTATCCAGTCCGTAGGATCGTCGTTCGCTGGGATCTCTTCTTAAAGAACTATTCTTCTGTTCGAATTCTCTGATCCAGCGCGCCCTTTGCAAGTGCTCGATACGATTTGCAATAGCGACTGGGTTAACGCGTGTCAGGGTAGCATCAGTTGTCATCAATTTACGGTTTCGAAGCCATACAAGCCAACGACTCCATAACTTATGCAATATCTGAGGTTCGTCGGGAGTGGGAACCAGGACGGTGAGGGCACACCACAGCAAAGAAATCTCAAGCAGTCTGCACCAGGTGCCACCGAGCTGCCTCCGATAAGAGTGTGCTAGCGATGTCAGCGTCGTTATGGCCGCATTACTTCCACTGGTCAGCACGCGAAGTACCGCATGACCCGCATCGGATGACGCTGTTGATCGCATAAAGTCGTGCATAACTGCATGTGCAACAAAAACCAGATCACTACGGTTGCTCAGCATCCGGCCGCGAATGATATCACTATTTTCACCTATTTGTTCGACAACAGTGTGTATGGTTGCCCTGGCACGGTCACGAATTTCGGGATGCGCGTTTAGCCAGGGGTTAGCACGCGCGAGCAGAGTTGAGGCAACAGCGATGCATGCTATGCGTTGATCATCTTCTTTGACATCGTCATTCATGCCTGACAAAGCTGTTCCTAAAAAGCATGATAGTTCCTCCGCTTTCTCCACCGTTAGCTCCTCAGAGCTTTCGAGCAACTCGATGCATTCATGTGGAAGATTGAGGATCTTGAACGTGGGGTCAGTTGCTTTTTGATAACGCGCGATATCGCGCTGCAAAGACTCTGGATACTCAAATTGCATCTGACAACCAGCACCTTCGGTGGCTTTTTTATAGTTGTTGCGATCGAGCTCAGCCTGCAGCAGGCGTAATTCCAGCGTATCCTTTTCATTATCAGGCAATTCCCAGCTATTGATGACCGAGGTCAGGAAGGCAGCAATTCCAGGTTTAAATGCCACCAGATGAGCCGCGATTGTCCGCAGGGCAACCCTGCGATAAGCAGCACTCCACCAATCGCGTGCCATATGAAAAACGGTCTCACCTTGGCGAGCCCAGGCCGCCGCATCAAATGCATATGGTAAGGCGTCAAGTCGATACTTGTCCCAGAAGTAGAGAACTTGATGGGCGAGGAGGGGACGCAGTAGCCCCTCGAACAGGATTGGATGATACTTTCCGACATTCAGCAAGACTCCCAGGATTGCGACAGAATGCGAACTGTCTAGTAAGCGTTCGATATAGGGTGTAACGTCGGTACCACTTTTGAGGCTATCACAAAGCCACTTCTCAAGAGCGGCCAATGCGCAATACAACTGGCCGGCGCCCGTAGAATTAACTTGGCACCAATTCAGCACTAAGTGGTTTCCGATGAACTCCTTTTTCATACATCCTGGTAAGTCGAGCACGATGCTGATGCGATTGGCGTTATGATATTGCCTCTCGTAGTCCCAGCGTTCGGTGCAGAAATTCACGAGTGTGATTAGGCTGCCTAACGCAACATCGGGTGCTATTTGGAGAAAGAGATAAAATGGACTCTGCCAATAAGCAGTCGGATAACTGCCGTGGTCGAATTCCATGCCGTAGCGATCGTTAAGGCCGAGGTGTCGGCCATACTCTTCTTCAGGAGAATCTTCAATGATTAGGGCAAGTAAAACTTCCGCCGCCGCCTCTGGCCGGACCTTCATCATTGTGGCAAGGGCTCGCGTGTGAATGCAGCATTCGCGGAAATTTCTCTCTATGCGGTGCAGTGGGCCAAGCGGCCAGGGAGGTAACTTTCTTGTGGACGTCATAATGGAAATCGGTATCTGCTCACGTCGCTGATGCCGTGCATGGTATACTGGATCGGTGCGAAGCCGCTCGGCATGCTCTCTTGCCTGCTGCTGCTGATATTCCATTATTTGCGCAACAACATCGGCGTGCCATGGGCGACGCTGTGACATTTCCAGCGCCCACGCAGAGACATCGTTTGGAAGATCAGGTGTTCCGGCCAGAGTTGCGGCATAGATTGGTTTTTCCGCGTCATCGGCAAAAATAAAACGCTCGCCTTGCGCTACTTGAAGAGCTCGTGCGGTTAATAGAGCAACATCCGCAAGATCCCGCCGGAATGGCGTTGGTTTCCCAGGGATAAGCTCAACTGGCGTCGTCGTGAGCCATCTTTCACATAGGTGGGCAACAACCGGAGACATGAGGCGTGCCACACGATCTCTATGTGCGGCTAGAAAACGGATTACAGGAGGCCAACGGGCGATTACAGGCAAACGGTACTGTGCCTCGATATACAAGCTTAGTGATGGGTCCGGCTGTGGTAATTGAAGATCCCCACTTGGTTCAGTCGCTATATGATGAAAACGCAAGAGTAAGCGATTGAGTAACTTCCCATGATTGGCAAACAAAAGGTCTGCACGTTTCGTGAGAAGCGATTCTGCAAGAGGATCAAGGCACAACGCATCGAGCAGGATATCGGTTGCCAACCCGATCCTTTTCTGGGGTGTATCCAGTTTCTCAAAGACGATGTCCCATTCAGTGTGGTCATCGATTTGCTCTCGCAAAAAAAACTGGCCAAGCATGCGTAACGCACCAATCCACAGCGGATTCTGCGCTAGAACCGCCCATCGCGTTGTATCTTTTGATATTTCCTTAAGCCATTGGAAGCGCGCCCAATCCGCCGCCAGGTCATGCTGAAATTCAACACGATTTCGTTTGATTAGTAATGGTAGTTGCGGAGGCGAAGCCTGAAGTGTAAGAATTTCCGGTGTTGTCAACTCGGTAAGTCCGATGCTGTGCTTGAAAGAGGCTTCACACTCTGCGAGACGCATCAACAGTCGCTGCAGTGGTAACTGTTTATTCGTCCAGAATTGCCAGATAGAATCTGCAATATCTGTGAGTGTCAGCTTTGCGATATGTCCTTGTTGTTGAAAGTATGGTGCAGCCTCCATAACCCATGCTAAGGCTCGAAGATTAGTGAGAACTGCGATAGCTTCTTTTTGCAGAGCAAGCCAGCTTAACAGTGGCATCGACCTCAGAGCTGCCTGAACTTCCGTGGGAGAGACAGGGCTTAGATCGACAGAAACCGGTTGTTTGCTGCCAAGCAGACCTTGGAGTTTTCCTGATATCCACGCCTCCGTTTGCCCAATAATCAGAATCCGCCAGATAGGGGTTTCACCAATGGTATTCTCGGACACGAGCATTTCCACCAACTGCTTAACTTGCGGGACCAGTTCACTGCTTATACGTTCTGCGGCATCAATTACCAGAATGTTGCACGGGTGTGCTGTTGCCTTCAGTGTGGTATGGAGCGGATGTATCAGGTCAGTTTTTATGCGTTCAACTTCGATCAGCGTAACGCCAAGCGTGTCTGGACCAAACCATATGTGTGAAGACTCCGGGAATTGGCGGTCAAGGATCGATTTGGCAAGCGCTGATTTCCCAGTTCCCGATTCGCCGTAAAGAATAACAAGCGGGTTGTTCGATATCGCACAGGCAAGCTTGCTGCCGTCTTCGGATCGCACAAGCGAATAGCCGGAAGGCAAAGTCGTTTCAATTTTGTTGAGCTGATCGCACGTATAGGCTCTGAGCAATTTCCATCCGGAGGAAAAGTCCGGGTGATCATTGAGTTTGAACTGGTTACGTAGCTCTTTCCAAAGTTGGGGTAAATCGATCGTACCGTTTCCGACACGGGCCTTGCCAGCTCGTTCAACCAACGTTTGCCAGAACTTGCGCGCCTCGTCCGGTGCAGCACTGGTGATGATGCGCCTACACTGCGATATCGCGGCTTCACGGTACTCCGAGGGATCAAGATCAAAATCCGTTTCGATTACAAGGAGATGACGTACGAAATAAAGCACTTCTTCATCCTGGACTGCTGCTGATAACACCTGAACTACTTTCTTGATGTTGTCGAAGATAATCCGGTGCTTTCCCGTACTCCGGATTCTCGCTAGTGCAAGTGCCGGATCGCTACCTGCACAAGCATTCTTGATATCTGCCCAAACAGCCTGAAACGCCGGAAGATGTCCTCTTGTCACCAGTGCAATGCGATCCAGACCGCGCTGCATAGGTTCTGCCCCACTGTTTATAAACTGTTTCCATGCGGCGCTGACGAAGTCTTGCGGAAGGCCGGTCCTCGTTACCTGTAGATTGCTTTTGCACGAGAGAGCCAAGTGGGAATTTTTGTATTCCAGCCCGCAAGTAACGAGCAGGTCATCAATCAACCACCCGAGTGCACTGGTCTGCGATTGAAGCCGCTTGCCGAGACGATTATCCATGCCGGGCATGGCCTCGCCAGTCAGCATCTTCAGCAGTAGCCATGCGGCGACCTGGTCTTCAAAATCAAAGCCCGGACCAGCGGTTGAGCGCGTGGTTGCACGTCCTCGGCGATGTTTAAGTGTGCCAGAAGCCTGTGTGTTTTTCTTTTCTTTGGTTTTATTCACTAATTTACTTGTAAATCCATTTTAAATATCGGGGGCTGTACCAAAACGGGCACCAATAGGGACCTTGTCAAAAAAACACTACATTCTATACAATGAACTTATAGAATTCAACGGTCATGTCTTAAAATATCAGCTTTCGACCTCCGAAAGCATTTAATTATTTTTATTGATTAGTGGGAATGATACAACTTCTTGAAAACAATGCAAGAAAAAACAACCAGTTGCCGCTTAAATAGATAGATTGCCACGTTCACTGTCGTGAACTCGCAATGACAGGCTGCATATTTTTAATTCTGGATTCCCGTCTGTGGGGGAATGACACTTGTGGTAAAAAAATGAACGGTTATTTTACGTCTTCACTTAAATAGTACACTGCCACTGGATTGCCCGCTCGGAGTCGGGCAATGACAACTTTTATATATTTTGTTGCCGAAGTAATAAATAGAACCGTTGGGAGCATATATTGAGCTTTGATTTTAGATGGTGTATGGTGAGTTAGCGATCAATATCACGAAGCAGGCAAGTTGTCTTGGACCTTCATTTTCTGGATATCATAGTCAATCAAGGTAATTACGAGACGATGCCACGAGCTGCTTTGTGCCTCAACGGACTTTAAACTAATGGAATCTGCTTAATATTTATGGTTCAATCCGCCGCCCTTTCAGAAATCGTTAGAGCCTGGCTTGCCCGGTCAGGAGATGCCTATTTTTCCTCGTTGATCAATACAGTCCTTTATGCCGTGTCCATCCTGGCCGCCGCATACCGCTGGAAAATGCTCCAACGAATAAAAGCGCCGTTTGCCGAGCAAGTCTTTTGGCTGCTTGTTATTTTGATTTTGTTTGTATTCGGTATCAACAAGCAGCTTGACCTCCAGGTACTGCTTGTCGAAATCGGGCGCCCGATTGCCATGAAGAGCGGCTGGTATGAATCTCGTCGTATTGTTCAGGCTTTGTTTGCCTTTGTTTTGACCGGCATTGCCGGGCTTTTCGCAGCGATGATGGTATTCCTGGTAAGAAGGCATTGGCGCAATAATGTCCTAGCATTGCTTGGCCTGCTGATTTTATTTATCTATGGAATCATGGAAACAATGTCACAAAGCCATGTCGGATGCAGTCTCGATTCGTATGGGAAATGGGGCTTCAGACTTCCCGATATGATCGAAATGGCGGGTATTTTGTTGATATTGGCTAATGCGCTGATCCACCGAAAGAAAGAATGAGCTGTTTTTTTATGTCCATATTCATCATGTCCATCGGATCATGGAAACCCGGCATCGGCGACCCTTCGTTCATGGGATGGTTTACGGTATTTTCCTATTATCTTGCCGCATCTCTTTGCTTAGTTAAAATAATATCCCGGATGCTGTCGCTGGAAAAAAAAGGTTGGCATTTTGGGGGCTTCATGTGTTTGACCCTGATTGTATTGGGCCTGATAAAACAGTTTGATCTGCTTAGCGCCGTCACGGAAGTGTGGCGGATTATCGCCTGTTACGGCGGATGGATAGAACAACGCAGGATTGTTCAGACAGGGGCCATGATTCTGTTTATTTCTATAGGTGTGATCTTTTGCGGATTCCTGTATCGCCGTTTGTCGCAATTCTTTTCAGTCCAGGAGAAATTGGCTGCAATCGGATTGGCTTATTTGATTTTATTCGTCGGGCTGCGAGCCATCTCACTGCACCAGTTCGGAACGGTTCTCAGCTATGAAATATGGGGTGTCCGCATTAACTGGATCGCGGAATTATGCGGGATATATTGGATCTGTCTTACGATCTTTTGGCCTTATTTCATTTCTAAATCAAGCACTATCTTTGTTGGCCCTTCGTCAGGCTCAGGGCAGGCTTAGAGCTGATAGTCGGTCATGGTGAGCTTGTCGAACCACGCCTCGTCGCCTCCTCCTAGCCGCCGCGATATCATCATTGATTTAGAAATGTAATTACCGCCGCATCAATAGTCGGCAGCCATTTCCAATAAAAAAATGATACCCCGGCGCGTATATAGTTCGCAGGTCCGGCTGATCAAAATGCCGACGGAACGTCACGCCCAGTCCATCAGGATTGCCGATACGGTGCTCACATTTTTCCTATTATTGGAGGCTGCTGTTTAATGCTGTTTCGTCGGCCGTCTCAAGTCGACATTGCGTCGTCGGTGGCGTCGGCGTTGCGTTGCAGATAGGCCTTGATCTTTTCCTGGATTGATTCGGGAATTTTGATGCCGATGCTCTTTATCCGGCTTTCGTACTTGGCGAAGGAGCGGCTGTGCTGTGACGTATTGATGAAAATCCGGAAATAAGTCCGAATGCTTCCCTCCAGTTCGGAGCGGAATTCCACATCATGATTCAGTAGATCCTCCACGGGGGCGATCACCCGGTAATTGATGGGACGGCAAAGGGCGCGGTAGGCGACGAAACGCTGTGTCATGTCGTTTTCGTAATTCTTTTCGCGGATGGCTTTTTCCACAACACCCAGATCGATGCAATCCATGATTTGAAAGGCATATTTGGGGCCGAGGATTTCTTCCAGGAGCGTTTGGGCGCGGATATACTGTTCACAGGTGCTCAGATCGGTCAGGCCTTCGGGATCGCACCGGATGTAAAGGACGAAGTCGATATCCGAACCGGTCTGGCAGAGGCCCATATTCGTCGATCCCAGAATATCCATGCCGATGTCCTCCTTGATTCTTTCCTCGATGAGGTGCACCACCTCTTCAAGTTTGTCCAGTCGTTCTTCCGTCTCCTCAGTTTGAAACAGCCGGTAGAACTGTTTAATCTCATTGTAAAGCTGGATCTCGGGGATATGTGAATATTTCTGGGTTTTCATATCGAAATTCACACCGGCTTTCAAGGCATCGTAGCGGTTGCGGTCGATGACCTTTTCCTCCCAGCGTCCTTTTTTGAAGAAATAATCGACTACATCGTATATCCGGTCATCGACGAGCTTTTTAAAGATGACTTTCTGGATTTGGCGATTATCGATTTCCAGGGAAAAGAAGAAGCCACCTTCCGACACCCTGCCGGTCAGAAGTGTTACTTCTCCGAAGTTGGACGGATTCAGGTAAACGGTTCCTTCCGAATACTGGAAACCCCAGTCGTTGTGGATATGGCCGGTCAGGCAGGCGAGAACGAGATGATGATTGCAATAACTGCGCAGAGCCGGCGATCCGGAGGTGCCGAACTGGGTGACGCGGTCATGGACTCCATGTGCGGGTTGATGCGTCACGATCACATCGGGTATGGCCTCTGTAAAGAAATTGAGCATCTCGTTGCTTTGGTCGTCAACGCCGATGCCTCCCCGGTAGCGGACAACGTACCGTTCCGGGATGCCGGGCGTCCAGATTTCGGCGCCGCCGTATCCGGCAATGATAAGATCCTGGATCTCGTACCGGTGCAGATGCAGGTCACGCTCATGAAGAGATGTGTATTTGAGGTCCATGTCGTAGTTGCCGGGCAGGCAGAGGACCGGGGTTTTCTGCTTCACGGCTATGATGTTTTCCAATACCTTGTATTTTTGCTGCAGGACCCGACGGGCGCGGATTGTGTATTGCTGGTATTTAAAGCCCTTTTCCTCCACCTCGGCAGAGACGTCCGGCTTCACCAGCAGCTCTTCCACAAAATCCTCAATCCCCATTCCTTCCTTGTTCATCCGCAGGCGCAGTCCGTGAAAGTAAGATTGGAGTTCGTGGTAGTTAATGGCCGTGTTCATGTTGTAAAAGGGGATATCGATAAGATCGCCGGTGATAATGTATACATCGGCCACGGTTTCGGTCAGCAGTGTCTTGACGCGTTCAAAGGCGCCATGGACGTCGGCGACATAGATCATTCTCATGGGTGTATCCTCGGTGTTGGGTTTATATGGAACAGCGGACATACCTTTGACGTCCTGCAACGGGCACTGGTGGTGCACCGCATCGCTTCCCCGTCCCGGCCGAGCAGACTCATGTGCTTATTCATATCGTAAATATCACACCTCTAATACAAGATGAGCTGCAAAGCCATTCCAGGGACGTCAATTTAGACTATCTTTTAAGAATAGCAAATAGCATTTTAATATTCAATCATTTTCTTTGTTTCCCCCTGGTAACTCATGACACACCTGTAATTTGGTTACGATACTAAAACAAAAAACCGTAAAAGGGGGACGGTTCTCTTTATTGACAAACATCCACAGTTTTGATATGAAGACAACATGCCGAGAACTGCAAGAATAGCACCTAAAAAATTTATTTACCATGTCCTGACGCGTGGAAACAACAAGCAGGATATTTTCAAAGACGAAGAAGACTTTCAGAAATATATCGATATCCTCTGTAAGTACAAAGAAAAATTAAGGTATAATCTGTATCATTACGTCTTAATGACGAACCATGTTCATTTGGTCATTGAACCTACGGCAGACGGGGGTGAGCTTTCCCAGATCATGAAGGGAATCAATCTGTCCTATGCCCAGCACTTCAAGAAGAAATATCAGTACACCGGCCACTTCTGGCAGGACAGATATAAAAGCATGATTGTTTCCAGGGATGAATACCTGTTGGCCTGTGGCAGCTATGTAGAGCTGAATCCCGTGCGGGCAGGCATGGTAAAAAACCCGAAAGATTACCCTTGGAGTAGTTACAAGGCCAACGCCTACGGGAAAAAAAATGATTTGATTGATGGATCTGTTGTTTTTGACAAGCTATCAACGAGTGAATCGGTCAGGAAGGAATATCGGATATTTGTTCAACAAATGCTGCAAAAAAATGAATCAATGCGCGGGGAAATGGATCGCCGGGTCATATATGGAGGGGACAAATTCATCCGAAAAATGCAAAAACAATATAATCTTGATGCGGTGATCAGGAAACAGGGCAGGCCAAAGAAAGAAACGGCTGAAAAATAGAACCGTCCCCTTAATTAATTTAAAAATTAGGCTCTTCTGACTTTTTAGTACAATAAAACAGGTATAAGTACCTGTAAAATTATTACAATTGTTCTTTGAAAATTGACACGTTTTCAGATCTCGGATAGAGAAGCCGGATGAAGACGAAAAAAACAA
>JBDKVD010000202.1:0-3799 GCA_039679325.1 Smithella sp. | reverse complement strand
TGATAAATGATTTCCTTTAAATACAGGCGAAAAGATTCCAGATGCGATCTGAGGCGGTTTGCCGAGTTTTTCCTCAGCAGAATTATTCCTGATGAATCGGCGATGAAGCCGGTTGCAAAAATACCCTGCCGGTTAAGAAAACGTTCATAATCGAAACCGCCGGGATTTTTAAAGTTATGAATTTTTTTCAGAGAAGAATGGAAACGAATGAAATCGCCGTAAGAAAAATTTAAACCGGCTGGAATAACCAGACGAACACCTCCTGCCGCCGGAGTATAAATTCCGTTTTCCATTAGTCTGATACAGCGGATAATTAAAACATTTTTATCGGGATAAGAAGACGGAGTTTCAATGACTAATCCTTCCACAGTTTTTTTGCCGGTATCCGCATATTGCAATATGTCGTGATCCGGACGGAGAGAATATTGTTGTTTTCGTATGTCAAAAAAACCGAGGATTAAGGCAAAGCAGAAAATAAATGATAATCCGGCCACCCACCATTGCTTTTTAAGACACAAAAAGAGGGTAATAAGAATGAAAATCAGAGAACCAAGTAAAAAATTATAAGGAAGATCAAAATAATTGCCGATAATAATTCCGGCAATCAGTCCGATCAATGGGAAAATTAACGGTCGGCGCATTGGTTTAATGTATGCCCGTAAGTATATCGAAAGTATTAGCCAAAATAACTAAAATATTATAGCGGAATAATCAATCAATATGTTGCACCTGAAAAAGGATGTTTGAAGTGATGCCGGTGAATATTGATGTTTCAACAGAAGAAAAGAACAAATCGCGTCTGCGCTTATTAATCATTTTCAGATTGATCATTATCACTTTATTTCTGGGCGTGGCCATCTTTCTTGATACAAAAAAAACCGGGTTTCCTGTTTCCGTAAGTACCCTCAACTTTCTTTATTTTATTATTGCCGCAACTTATTTTTTCTCCATAGCCTATATCCTTATTTTGAAAATATTCAAAGATTTAAGAATAAATATTTACCTGCAGTTGGCGATTGACGTCCTATTAGTTACCATGCTTGTTTACATTACAGGAAGTTTCCGCAGCAACTACTCGGTTCTTTATACTCTGGTAATCATATATTCGGTAATATTTCTCGACCGTTATGGAGGCTTGATTATAGCTTCAGCGGCGGGAAGCTTCTATAGTTTACTTCTGGGGCTGGAATTTTATCAATGGATACCCGGGATTTCAACTATGGAGCATGATTATACTCTCACGGCGGAAGAAGTTGTTACCAGGATCCTTGTACATATTGTGTCATTTTATGTATTAGCGCTTTTAGCAAGCTTTGTCGTTGAACAGGAAAAAAAGGTAAGATTCCTGCTGCAGGAAAAGGAATCGGCATTCAATCAATTGGACTTGCTTTTCCGCAGTATAGTTGAGTCGGTGGATACAGGTATAATGACAATTGATCTCGAGGGCACGATAAAGACATTTAACCGGGCCGCCGAGCAAATTACGGGTTTTCCCCTGGCGCATGTAAAAAACAAGCCTGTTGCGGATGTGTTTCCGGAATGTATAACTTCTTTTGCTCTGGGATTAGACAAAAAGCATAACAAAAACAGAATGGAGGTTGTTATTGAAGCCGGGAGTGGTAAAAAAGTTCACCTGGGATGTTCAATATCACCTTTGAAGGATAAACAGCATGAAGAAATAGGCAGTATTTTAATTTTTCAGGATCTTACTGAAATCAGGCAGATGGAAGAAAATCTCGAAAAAAGTAAGAGACTCGCCCTGATTGGCGAAATGGCTGCCGGGCTCGCCCATGAAATGCGAAATCCACTGGCGTCAATTACCGGTTCAATTGAACTTCTGAGGCGGAACTTGACTTTAAAGGATACAGACGATCGTTTAATGCAGATAATATTGCGCGGCAAAGACCAACTGGACAATTTTGTGCGCGATTTTCTCTTATTGGCGAAACCGATTCCTCTTGTTCGGGAAGTCGTGGATGTCAATGAAACGGCAGTGGATGTTCTGGAAAATATAAAGTTATCGAAGGACTGGACAAACGATATAAAAATCAGCTGCTCATTGGCTCCAAAGGTGGACGCCGTTGCCAATAGAGAGCAAATACGGCAGGTTGTTCAAAACCTGGTGCTGAATGCAGTTCAGGCGATGAAAGAGGGCGGGGTTCTCTCCCTGGCGACAAAATCATTGCAGGATAACAACAAAGAAGTTGTGGAAATTAAAGTAACGGATACGGGATTAGGGATCGAGGAAAAAGATTTGAAAAAGATTTTTGAACCTTTTTTTACGGATAAAGATAAGGGAACTGGTTTGGGGCTGACAATTGTTGGCCGGATTGTTGATGGATATGGGGGAAAAATTGAGATTCAAAGCCGTATAAATCAGGGTACAATTTGTACGGTGTGGCTGCCTGCCGGAGATGCAATTTAAGGAGATAAATTGAATGGCAAGGATTTTAGTTGTTGATGACGATCAGGGCATGAGGGAGTTTCTGGAGATAATGCTGACTCAGGAAGGTTATGACGTAACCTGTGCCGAAGGTCCGGCCAAGGCAATGAATCTTTGTCGCAAAAATTTTTTTGATTTAGTGATTACGGATCTAAAGATGCCTAAAATAGACGGCATTGAATTTCTCAAAACTGTTAAAGATCAGTATCCGGATACAATAGTTATTTTAATTACCGCCTATGCATCAGGAGAAACAGCCGTCAATGCAATGAAGGAAGGCGCCTATGATTATGTAGAAAAAGGAGGCAGCATTGAAGAATTAAAAAAGGTCGTCCATTCGGCGCTGCTAAAAAAAGGTGTTGTTAATGAAAAAAATGAAACTAAGCCGGGAGGAGAGGATTTATCATTTTGCGGCATGATCGGTTCAACGCGTGAAATGCAGAAAATATTTACAACCATCAAAAAGGTGGCGGATACACCGGCAAATATTCTGATCCTGGGTGAAAGCGGGACAGGGAAGGAGCTGGTGGCGCGAGCCATTCACGATAACTCTTCACGGGCTAAAATGCCTATAGTTGTCATCAATTGCGGCGGTATACCCGAAAATTTGCTGGAGAGCGAATTATTCGGTTACATGAAGGGATCTTTTACGGGTGCTTATTCGGATAAGCCGGGACTGTTTGAAATGGCCAAAGGTGGAACGATGTTTCTCGATGAGATCGGAGAATTACCGACGGTTTTGCAAGTCAAGCTTTTAAGGATTGTTCAGGAAAAGACTTTTCGCCGTATTGGAGGCGCGGAGGATATCAAAGTTGATGTACGCATAATTTCGGCCACTAATCAGATTCTGGAAGAAAAAGTCAGAAAAGGAGAGTTTCGTGAAGATCTTTATTTTCGACTGAATGTAATTCCTATTCGTGTGCCGCCGCTTCGAGAACGTAAAGATGATATTCCCCTGTTGACAAAGCATTTTATCGAAAAGTATGCACGGGAGTTTAATAAAGAAGTCCGGACAATTTCTTCGTATGCCATGGAATTATTAATGGATCACGCGTTTCCCGGTAACATTCGAGAGTTGGAAAATATTATTGAACGCAGCGTGGCCATGGAAACATCAAATATAGTTTTGCCGGAGAATTTATTACTTTCGACGGGTAACAATGACATGGCGAACCTCCATGTCGAAGTTCCGGATAAAGGCATAAACCTGAATGAAGAGCTGGAAAGAATAGAAAGGATATTCATTGAAAAAGCACTGCGCAAGACTAAGGGAGTAAAGACAAAAACTGCAGAAATACTGGGCGTTACCATCGATTCTTTAAAGTATCGCATTGAAAAGCTCTGTATTGAATAATT
>JBDKVD010000201.1:0-2526 GCA_039679325.1 Smithella sp. | reverse complement strand
TCCGGCACGCAGAATATGTGCCGCGTCATGGTGGAAGGACCTTCCGAAGATATTACGGACAGGTACTGCCGGATGATTGCGGATGTAGTGAAAGTGGAAATCGGCTGATTGCCGGTATTTTTAGTTCTTGATAGAACTGCGTTGTTGTATGGAAAGGTTCAATTCGAAAAATATGAAAACAAAATTCATCTTTGTTACCGGAGGTGTTCTATCTTCATTGGGTAAAGGTTTGGCGGCAGCATCTATTTCAGCTTTACTGGAAAGCCGTGGATTGAAGGTTACCAATCAAAAGCTGGATCCGTATATCAATGTTGATCCCGGCACCATGAGCCCCTTTCAGCATGGCGAAGTTTTTGTTACCGATGACGGGGCGGAGACGGATCTCGATCTGGGCCATTATGAGCGCTTTACATCTACTCGTATGGGAAAAAGCAATAACCTGACCACAGGGCAGGTTTATTTTTCCGTTATCACCAAGGAGAGACGCGGCGATTATCTGGGGAAGACAGTTCAGGTGATTCCCCACATAACCAATGAAATCAAGGATTTCATTCGCAATACGGCCGATGGTTTTGATGTGGCGATTGTGGAAATAGGGGGGACCGTCGGCGATATTGAAAGCCTGCCCTTTCTGGAAGCTATTCGTCAATTCCGTAATGAAGTCGGAAGACAAAATGCAATCTTTATTCATTTAACCTGGGTGCCCTTCATTAAAACCGCGGGCGAGGTTAAATCGAAGCCCACGCAGCACAGCGTCAAAGCTCTGCGCGAGATCGGTATTCAGCCGGACATTCTGTTATGTCGAACGGAAAACTTCCTTTCCGAAGAAATCAAAGCGAAAATTGCCCTTTTCTGCAATGTAGAAGTAGCTGCCGTGTTCACAGCCAAGGATGTCAGCTGCATTTATGAGGTACCGTTGATTTATCACCGTGAAGGTCTGGATGCCAAGATAGTTGACCTGCTCAATATCTGGACCGGTCAGCCCAAGCTTGACGCCTGGGAAGAAGTGGTCCGTAAGTTCAAGAATCCTCCATATGAAGTATGTATAGGCATTGTCGGCAAATACGTGAATCTGACCGATTCCTACAAAAGTCTCAATGAAGCTCTGGTACATGGCGGTATAAGTAATGATTGCCGGGTAAATTTAAAATTCATTGATTCGGAAAAAGTGGAAGCGGATGGCTTGGGCGACAAGCTTGATGACGTGGACGGAGTTCTGATACCGGGAGGCTTCGGCATCCGTGGCATTGAGGGTATGATTACTGCTGCGCAATATGCGCGGGAAAAGAAAATTCCCTTTTTCGGAATTTGTCTGGGGATGCAAATGGCGGTGGTGGAATATGCCCGAAATATTTGCGGTCTGGCCGGGGCGAACAGCTCCGAGTTTGATTCGCAGACTCCTTATCCGGTAATCGATCTGCTTCCCGAACAGCGTAATATTCAGGATATGGGAGCTTCGATGCGGTTGGGCGCCTGGCCTTGTGTGATATCGCCTGATTCTTTTGCCTTTGACGCTTACGGGCAGGAGGAAATTTCCGAGCGGCACCGGCATCGCTACGAATTTAATAACGACTACAAAAAAGCATTGACTGATAAAGGGTTGCGGATAACAGGGGTGTCCCCTGACGGCCGTCTGGCGGAAATTGTGGAATTAAAAGAACATCCCTGGTTTTTAGGCTGCCAGTTTCATCCGGAATTTAAATCCCAGCCGACAAATCCCCATCCGCTTTTCAGTAAATTTATCGAAGCGGCTTTAAAATGTGCTCAAAGCGCGGAGTAATTCCATTTCCAAATCAATGATGCTACCGCGGCGGCAACCACCCCCTACCCCCGCCAGCGGGGGACAGAGGCGACGAGGCGTGGTTCGATAAGCTCTCACCATGACTGACTCAATTATAAGCTTGCCCTGAGCCTGCCCACGGGCCAACAAAGGGAGCGCTTGATTTGGAAATGGAATAAGCCCTGAAATGAAGAATTGCCTGATTATTACGGATGTACAAAATGATTTCTGCCCCGGCGGCGCGCTGGCCGTGGCGGGAGGCAATGAGATCATTCCGATCGTGAACTCTCTCACGCAAAAGTTCGATAAAGTAGTTGCCACCCAGGATTGGCATCCACCCGGCCATGTCTCTTTTGCCGCCACCCACAATAAAGAACTTTACGACATTATCACCTTAAATGAGTTGCAACAAGTTCTGTGGCCTGTTCATTGTGTCCAGGGTTCCTTTGGCGCCGATTTTCATAAGGACTTGGATTTGCGCCCGGTCGATTTGATCATCCGTAAGGGGAATAATTTAAATATAGATTCCTATTCAACTTTTATGGAAAACGACAAGAAAACGTTGACCGGTCTGCACTCTTACCTGACAGGATTCGCTATCCAGGATTTGTATTTTTGCGGTCTGGCCACTGATTATTGTGTCTACTACAGCGCTATGGATGCAAAGAATATGGGATTTAATGTCGGAGTTATCCTGGATGCCTGCCGGGGTGTTGATGTGCCGGCGGGAAATATCGCTGACACCG
>JBDKVD010000200.1:0-4485 GCA_039679325.1 Smithella sp. | reverse complement strand
GAATAAAGCATTGGTTAGTCCCGATTCCCGTTTGATGCGCCTGGAAATTGCATTTGTCAGAACATCTTGAGCCGCCCAGATTTGGACATTACGGCGCGCCCTGGTAATGCCCGTATACACCAGTTCTCTGGTTGCAACCGGGATATCTCTGTCGGACAACACCAATAATACCCGGTCGTATTCCGAACCCTGACTTTTATGAACAGTCATCGCCCAGACCGTTTCCACTTTCGGCAGCCGCGACGGAATAATTTTTTTTATTTTGCCCTGCTCATTCCGAAAGTGCGCCATCATCTCCCGGTTTCCCGTGCTATCCGGCAGGATAATTCCC
The DNA here is from genome assembly GCA_039679325.1 of Smithella sp. Taxonomy (GTDB): domain Bacteria; phylum Desulfobacterota; class Syntrophia; order Syntrophales; family Smithellaceae; genus MVRV01. Next base: position 4,154 of record JBDKVD010000200.1, on the reverse strand, counting down.
ACATCTCCATTAAACAGATTAAGCTGATAATCATTCCGGGTAACCATAACCGGCATTCCTTCGTAAAATAATCCGTGGGGATTTATCAGTTCGGCTTCACTTAAAATTTTTTCGACAAAGGCGTTAATCCTCTGTGTCCCCCAGTTGCCCACGCGCAAAGCGCATAAAATGCGGAATTTTTCCAGGCAATCGAAGATTATCTCCCTGTCGGCCGTGCATTTTACCGCTTCCAAATATTCGGAATATCCGTCAATAACCACCCTCGCAAATTTCGTATTGAGAGCGCTTTTCGAGTTAAGATCCGTCCAGCCAATATCGGAATAATAATGATCCTGCAGCAATTCAATAACCTTCGCAATATCGCCCCTTTTGACACAATTACTTAAGATGTTAATTCCACTTTCTTCAGCGAACCGGAAATTGGTCTGCAATTGAATTATTCCGTCTTGAACGCCGGCAGGAATATCAGTGGATATCAATTTTTCACCGGACAGATCGGAAATCTCATCGGCAAATTCCCGTGAATAGATTTCGGCGGCATTCCCCGCGCAAATATCGCCCAAAACGACCCCGGCATCAACCGACGCCAGTTGATCTTTATCACCCAATAAAATTACCCGCCCTTCCGCGTACAGTGCCAGGAACATTTTGGCCAGCAGCGGCAAATCCGCCATCGAGGCTTCATCAACGACTACGAGATCATAAGGCAAGGGATTGCCTTCATGGAATTGAAAATAAGGCGAATTAGCGAGACTTCCCAGCAACCGGTGTATTGTCTGCGCATCATCGGGTATAAGTACCTTCACCGCATCAGCACAGCTTAACTTTACTTTTGTCTTGCGCACAGATTCCTGAAGTCTCGCTGCCGCCTTGCCTGTCGGGGCGGCCAGAGCTATCCGCAGATTTCTTTTTTCCACATCCAAAAGCAGCGCCATTATTTTCGTAATAGTGGTTGTTTTTCCGGTTCCGGGACTTCCGCTGATGACAACGAAATTTTTAAGTACTGCAGCCGTAGCGGCGACTTTCTGCCAGTTGATTTTTCCTTCAGTTTGATTTTCCGGAAAAAAGAGCTGAAGTTTGTCCGCAAGTTCCAACTTGTCAACTTCACCATTTCGAGGCGATGATATTCTGGACAAAATATTACGGGCTGTATCCTGCTCGTATTGCCAGTATCGCTGCAAATATAAACGATTCTTGTCGTCCAAAATTAACGGTTTGAATTCTGAAGGTTTTCCGACACAAAAAGAAGATTGCAGAGCGTTGAGCCACTCCTTAAGTTCCGGGCAGGAGATTGGCCCCGCCCCTTCTGTGGAGGGGATAATTACACTTCCGGCCTGTGCATTCAAATCCAGACAAACATGCCCCAACCGCACAGCCCGGCTTGCCAGCGCCGCCGCCAGAAACAGATAATCGTTGTTTTCCGCTGTTAAGTCAGCGATAAAATCGCCAAAATGAATATCGATTGAGGAGAAATAATTATGAAAGCTTCTGTTTACATCATCTCTGTAGGTAACTTTCATAATTTTACGATCAATTACACGTTTTGCACTCCGTCCAGCATTTCTCTGATTTTGCGGGAAAACTGTGAAAAACTAAAGGGCTTTTGGATGAACCCCTGGCAGCCGCGATCCAGAATTTCCTGAACCATACCGCAGATGCTGTCCCCACTGGAAAGAAGAACATTGACATTGGGGTTAATCTCTTTAAGGCGATCGTATGTTTCTCCGCCTGACATCACCGGCATAATTATATCCAAAATAACCAGTGCAATTTCGTTTTTTTTCTCCGAGTAAATTGAAAGGGCCTCCTGGCCGTTCGCCGCCACATATACGTTGTATCCCATGGACTCCATCATTTTCTTGCCCACTTCCCTGATGTTCTTTTCATCATCCACCAGCAGAATTGTTTCCGTACCCATGGCGATTATGCCGGCCCCTGACTCTTTCTTTTCTCGATCGGAAGCGGATAAGATGCCTTTCTCACCTGGGTATTTTATATCAAGACGATGGTCGGCAAAATCCAGAAGTTGATTGGTTAAAGCAACTCCGCTTTGCACCTGCGACTCAATTTGTTTGAGATTTTCATAATGAGGATGAGATGGTTCGAAATCCAGCAATGAAACAGCCGCGATCCCCCGAATTCCCATGAGCAGGTTGTTGATGCTGTTGGCTATATCACGAACAAATATGCCAATTTCATCCTTTTTAACAGATTTTTCCAGTTCCTGAATTCTCTGCTTTAATTCGGCATTTTCCTTGAGAAGCTCACTATTTGTTATGTATGGCTCGCTCATTTAATACTCCTTTTTTCTTATAAGGGGTGAATATTGGTAATTCATTTAAAGTGTAACATTTTTATTCTTGAAAGCTACCGAATACCATCTGAATTGTCAAATGGAAATTAAGTAATTTCAAACCCATGTCATATAAAACTACATACTTGACAATAATAGGATAATCGGTCATGTAATGCCGAAAATTAAGCAAAGAAAAAAAATCTGTAAAGCTCGCTTGTCACAAATTCAATCTATCATGCACGAACGGAAAGGAGTCAAGTATGGAACGTATTCTTCTCATTATTGTGGCAATCTTTTTTGCCGTCTCAGCCGAGGCAGCCGATGTTGGTGTGTCGGTCAGTATCGGTCAGCCCGGCTTTTATGGCCAGATAGATATTGGAAATTTTCCAAGGCCTGAGATTATTTATCCCAAACCGGTTTTGATTGCTCCCGTGCCTGTGGGTGTGGCATACCCCCCACCGATCTATGTTCATGTGCCGCCCGGTCACGCAAAAAAGTGGAAAAAGCATTGTCATAAATACAACGCCTGCAACCAGCCTGTATATTTCGTCCGCGACAGATGGTATAATGAAACATATGTACCGGCTTATCAAGCGCGGCATGGACACAGAGGCGGCGGCCCCGGCGATTATCACGGCGATCATCACGGTAAAGACCATGATAAAGAACATCACAAGAATCACCATAAAGATAAACACAAAGATCACCATAAAGGTCATGGCAAAGATAAACACAAAGACTGAAACATGATCAAATAAGCTGAAGACAACATTCCTTTCCATCCAGCGCACTAACCATTAAGAATGTTCGCTGGGTGGATATCTTTATCAACAATGAACAACATCTTTTTATCTTTTGTATTTAGTCTGGCGACAATTATCCAATTTACGGGGAAAATAGGTTGAGGACTATTGACAGTTCAAATATTAGTATTCAAATTAAAACTGCCAATAAATATTAAGGAGGCAGGCGATGATTATTCCGCTACAGATTACAGCTCATGGTATCGAACTCAATGAAGAGATGAGGAAAGATATCGCGGAAAAGGTGAACAAGCTTGATAAATTGTATAACAGGATTATGCGCTGCAGAGTTGTAGTGGAGGAACCAAAACGGCATCCCCATAAGGGGAAGTTGTATAGTGTACACATCATCATGACTGTTCCTGGATCTGAACTCGTGACCAGGCGCGAGCTGAACGAAGATCTTGTGGTGGCGGTGCGAGACACCTTTCTTGCAGCTCAACGGAAACTAAAAGAGTTTTCTCGCGAGCAGAGTGGCGAAGTGAAGATTCATGAAAAAAAACCGGAGGGTTATATTAGTGTGCTTTTCCCTGAGCAAGGATATGGATTTCTCGTATCGGGGGAAGGATATGATGTCTATTTTCACAAAAACAGCGTCATAAACAAAGATTTTGAAAAGCTTGCTGTAGGAATGGAAGTTCGCTTTTCAGAGGAGATGGGCGATAAGGGACCGCAGGCAAGCTCCGTAACAGTGCTGTAGGTAATTTATGCACACAATGGAATGCCGTCGTCAGTGTTTATGAACATGGCTGGAAGGAAGCCTTTGAAAAGCTGGGCGCTTTCGGGCACCTGACAAAGACTTCCTTCCTTAACGTGTTGATTCTGACCGCGGATAATGTGCAGGTGTTTTTTACGTACGAATGAGGAAACGCGGATTTAAAGGAAACCTCTCCAGTCAGGACGAGGAACGTTTTCTGGATACAATTCTTCTTGATGCTCTTGAGAAGGGAGGATCAGCGGGGATGATAGTGTTTGACGATCCGGATTATGTTATTCCATTTCTAAATCAAGCGCTATCTTTGTTGGCGTCGTCGTCGGCTTCCTCAACGTATGTA
>JBDKVD010000199.1:0-6624 GCA_039679325.1 Smithella sp. | reverse complement strand
TTTTGAAGAATTTGCCGTTATGGCGCAAAGAGGAAACCTTATACCGGTTTACCGGGAAATATTAGCCGATCTGGAAACGCCGGTTTCCGTTTTAATCAAATTATGTGAGAAGGATCATGTCTATCTGCTGGAAAGTGTTGAAGGCGGCGAAAAATGGGGCCGTTATTCCTTCCTGGGCACCGATGCCGGAGTTATTTTCCAGGTACGCGGCGATAAAGTAATTATTACAGAAAAAGGCAGAGTTGTGGAAAGAACGCATAAAGGCGATCCCATGCAATATCTGCGGGATTTGCTCAACCGCTACCAGCCCGTTTCCGTCCCCGGTCTGCCGCGCTTTTACGGCGGCGCCGTTGGTTACTTGGGATACGACATGGTGCGCTATTTTGAAAAACTGCCCGGCGGCCAGAACGATGATCTGGATCTGGATGAAGCCGTCTTTGTAATCAGCGATTCCATGATGATTTTTGATAACATCCGTCATACAATTAAAGTGGTAGCCTGCGCGTTTACCGAAGATGCCGAATCACTGGAAGAAAGTTATGCCGCGTCCTGCCGGAAAATTGAAGATATGATCAAAACATTATCTCTGCCCGCTACACACCAGGAAAAAGATTCCGTGGATGCAGGCGATGTATCCTTCACTTCCAACATGACTCAGGAGCAATATGAAGGCGTCGTGGAAAAAGCAAAGGACTACATAAGAAACGGCGACGCCATCCAGGTTGTGCTCTCCCAGCGTTTTCAAACGGAGTGCGTGTCGAATCCCGTTGACCTTTATCGCGCGCTGCGTTTCGTAAATCCTTCACCCTATCTGTTCTTTCTGAAGCTGGGCGATGCAACCCTGATCGGTTCATCACCGGAAGTTATGGTGCGTCTGGAGGAACAAACCATGGAACTGCGGCCGATTGCCGGCACAAGAATAAGAGGCGGCACCGAACAGGAAGACCGCCGGCTTTCCGATGAGCTGCTGTCCGATGAAAAGGAACGCGCCGAGCACGTAATGCTCGTGGATTTAGGCCGCAATGATCTGGGACGCGTTGCCCAAACCGGCTCCGTGCAGGTAAACCAGTATATGGTCGTGGAAAAATATTCCCACGTGATGCATCTGGTATCGAATGTCCGCGCCCAGCTGCTTCGAGGCCGTGATGCCTTCGATGTACTGGCAGCTACCTTCCCCGCCGGCACTCTAACCGGCGCGCCGAAAATTCGGGCGATGGAAATTATTGATGAGCTCGAACCGTTGAAGCGCGGAACTTACGGCGGTGCAGTAGGTTATTTCAGCTTCAGCGGCAACATGGATTTTTGTATCACCATCCGGACAATACTGCTTAAAGACGGCAAATTATACATTCAGGTCGGCGCCGGCATCGTTTATGATTCAGTTCCCGAAAAAGAACATCAGGAATCGGTAAACAAGGCCCGCGCCATGCTGCAGGCCGTGCGGCTGGCCGCCGGCGGTTTTGCTATTAAGAACGGCAAGTAATTTTTATGCCTCCTCCCTCGAGAGGCTGTGTCATAAATGCCGTAACTGTCATTCCGAACGCATGAGAGGAATCTTAATCGTTTGAATTTATTTAAATAAAGATTTCTCGTTGCGCTGAAATTTATCTGGCGCATGCCGGAAATGACATAAAATAAATTGTGACACAGTCTCAAGGGGCGGGGAAGTTTCTATAGAGGAAATATTATGATTTTGATGATTGATAATTATGATTCATTTACATTCAACATTGTCCAGTATCTGGGACAGATGGGCCAGGACGTGCGTGTTTATCGCAATGACAAAATTACTTTGGAGGAAATAGACCAGCTCCGGCCGCAGGCGATTTTTCTTTCGCCGGGGCCATGTTCGCCGCGGGAAGCAGGAATCACCGTGGCAGTCGTCCGCCATTTTTACACGAAACTTCCAATCATGGGCATATGTCTGGGGCATCAGTGCATAGGCTTCGCTTTTGGGGGAGAAGTTGTCCGCGCCGAGCGCATCATGCACGGTAAAACCTCCATGGTTCACCACGACAACAAAACAATTTTTACAGGCCTGCCCAATCCTTTTTCCGCCGGACGTTACCACTCCTTAATAGTAAAAAGAGAAACGCTGCCGGATTGTCTGGAAATCAGCGCCGAAACCGAGGAAAGGGAAATTATGGGTCTCCGGCACAGAGAATATCCCGTAGAAGGAATTCAGTTTCATCCGGAATCGGTGCTTACTCCTCAGGGCAAAAGAATAATTAAAAACTTTTTGAAGTATACCGGAAGAAAGGAGCATTAATCATGATAAAGGAAGCAATTGATAAGGTTGTAAAAAAGATAGATTTAAGCGAAGCGGAAATGATGGCGGCGATGGAAGAAATAATGGAAGGCAATGCTACGCCCGCCCAGATCGGCTCTTTTATAACGGCACTGCGTATGAAAGGGGAAACGGTGGAAGAAGTGACCGGCGCGGCGCGCATTATGCGCCAGAAGGCTACCCACGTTAACGCCTGTGCGACAACTATCGTGGATACCTGCGGTACGGGCGGGGATAAATTAAATACATTCAATATTTCGACGACCGCAGCTTTTGTGGTGGCGGCAGCGGGCATTACCGTCGCCAAGCACGGCAACCGCGCCGTATCCAGCGCCTGCGGCAGCGCCGATGTTCTGGAAGCTCTCGGCATCAATGTCAGCGCCGATCAGGAAATCGTGGAAGAATGCATTCAGCAGATCGGCATCGGTTTTCTGTTTGCCCCCAAGCTGCACGGAGCGATGAAATACGCCATCGGACCGCGCCGGGAAATAGGCATCCGCACCATCTTTAACATGCTGGGTCCCATGACTAATCCGGCGGGAGCCACGGCGCAGCTTCTGGGTGTCTACGATGCCCAGCTTACCGAAATGTTTGCCGGCGTATTAAAGAACATGGGAACAAAAAGAGCGTTTGTTGTGCACGGCTCCGATGGACTCGACGAAGTCACCGTCTCCGGTGAAACCCGCGTTGCCGAACTTAAAGACGGGATTATCAGAACTTACAACATAAATCCTGTTGATTACTTCGGAAAAACATATCCTCTGGAAGATATTCGGGGTGGTGATCCTGGAGTCAACGCCCAAATAACCAAAGACGTTCTTACAGGCAAAACGGGAGCCTGCCGTGATATCGTGATCATTAATGCCGCCCTGGCGATTGTCGCCGGTGAAAAGGCGGTGGATATTAAAGAAGGAATCAAAATTGCGACGGATTGCATCGACAGTGGCGCAGCCGTTAAAAAGCTGCAGGAGCTGATTGCAATGAGCAACAGCTGAGGGCGTAAAATGATTTTAGACAAGATTGTAGAAACAAAAAAAGAAGAAGTGGCGCAGTCCAAGAAGGAAAAGCCGCTTGCCGGTTTGCAGGCCGCGATAAGCGAACTTCAACCATGCCGCAATTTTAAAGCGGCGATCAGCGGCAGTCCTAGCGCCATAATTGCCGAAGTTAAATGTGCATCACCCTCCCGCGGTAAACTTGTAGAGAATTTTGATCCGTTGAAAATTGCCGCAACATATGAAAAAAATGGAGCAGCGGCGATTTCCGTATTGACTGATGAAAAATATTTTATGGGACGCAGAGAATACCTGACGCAAATAAAAACTGAGGTTAAACTGCCGCTGCTCCGGAAGGATTTTATTATTGATCCTTATCAGATTTACGAAAGCCGGGCTATCGGCGCCGATGCGGTGCTCCTTATCGTCCGTTCTCTGGGTGCAAGGCTCGGCGAATTTATTGAACTGACCGGGCAACTTGGTCTGGCCGCGCTCACGGAAGTCCATACTGCGGCGGAACTGGAAATCGCGCTGGCTCACAAGGCTGACATTATCGGCATTAACAACAGGAATCTCGACACATTCGTTACGGACATAAACACCTGCAAAGAACTTGCGCGTTCTATCCCGGCGGGTATTGTAACGGTTGCCGAAAGCGGCATCAGAAACAGAGACGATATCGAAAATATCATGCAGTCCGGTGTCCGTGTTTTTTTAATCGGAGAAGCGCTGGTCACGTCTTCCGATATCGGAAAGAAATTAAAGGAATTCAGGGGAGAGCAGGTTCATGACGCAAGTTAAAATATGCGGCATCACCAATGAAGAAGACGCGCTTTGCGCTGCCGCCTGCGGTGCCGACGCTCTGGGTTTTATATTTTATGAGCCTTCTCCCCGTTATATTGCCCCGGAAAACGTGCTGGAAATTATAAAAAAATTACCGGCTCATATTGTAGTTGTGGGAGTCTTTGTCAATGAAGCCGCGGAAAACGTAAAGCGGATATCCGGATTATGTGGTCTCGACTTTATTCAACTGCACGGCGATGAATCCGTTGAATACTGTTCAGGCTTTGCACCGGAAACGATAATCAAAGCCGTCCATTTGCGTGATGAGAGTGATGTACCAAACGCTTTCCAGTACAATGCCGCGGCAATTCTGGTGGACAGCCGTGATGCCGGTCTTTACGGCGGCACCGGCAAAACCGCGAACTGGGATCTCGCCTTAAAAATAAAGAGTAAAAAACCGCTTATCCTGTCGGGCGGCTTAAATGAAGACAATGTTGGCGAGGCCATGGAAAAAGTCGCTCCCTTGGCGCTTGATATCAACAGCGGTGTGGAAATAAAGCCGGGGAAAAAAGATCACAAAAAGCTGGCAAAAATATTTGATGTTATTCATCGTGCCGATGTCGAACGGCAGAAAATGGAATTAATATTTACGAAGAGGGAAAAATTATGAAGAATCAGCCGGACAAGTACGGACATTTCGGTATCTTTGGCGGGCGCTATGCGGCCGAAACACTGATGCCTGCATTAATTGAGCTGGAAACAGCCAACAAGGCGGCGCAAAAGGATAAAGCATTTCAGAAGGAATTTGCCTGGTATCAGAAAGAATACGCCGGAAGGGAAACGCCTCTTTATTTTGCCCGTTCCATGACGAAGTCTTTGGGCGGCGCTAAAATTTATCTCAAAAGGGAAGACCTCAATCATACCGGTTCCCACAAAATTAATAATACACTGGGGCAGGCGCTTCTGGCGCGCCGCATGGGGAAGAAAAAAGTCATTGCCGAAACCGGTGCCGGCCAGCATGGTGTAGCCACGGCAACAGTGGCGGCGCTTTTCGGCATGGAGTGCCGTATATTCATGGGCGAAGAGGACATCCGCCGCCAGGCGCCCAACGTTTTCCGGATGAAAATACTGGGCGCTGAGGTTGTTCCGGTAGCCAGCGGCACGGCCACGCTGAAAGACGCCATGAACGAAGCCATGCGCTACTGGGTAGCCAGCGTTCGCGACACATTTTACATAATCGGCACAACGGCGGGCCCTCATCCCTATCCACAAATGGTGCGCAATTATCAGTCGGTCATCGGACGGGAAACTAAAAAGCAGATCAATAAAATCGAGGGCAGGAATCCGGATGTGCTGGTAGCCTGCGTGGGCGGCGGCAGCAACGCGATGGGCATGTTTTATCCTTTCCGCAACGAAAAAAATGTTGTCATGTACGGAGTGGAAGCAGCCGGGCACGGTCTGAATACTTCCGAACACTCGGCCAGCATCAACGCCGGGAAAGTGGGCGTTCTGCATGGCAACAAAACCTATCTGCTGCAGGACAAGCACGGCCAGGTGCACGATGCTTATTCTATTGCCGCGGGACTGGATTATCCGGGAGTCGGTCCGGAACACGCTTACTTTCATGCGACAAAGAGAGTGAACTATATGGCCGTCACCGATGATGAAGCAATAGAAGCCTTTTCTTTTTTATCCCGCAAGGAAGGAATAATCCCCGCGCTGGAGAGTGCGCATGCTCTGGCCTACACCATGAAGCTCGCCCCCAAAATGTCTAAAAATAAAATTATCGTAGTCTGCCTTTCGGGACGGGGCGATAAAGATGCACAGACGATTATCGAGAAAGGGATTTAAAATTATGAGTCGCATATCGGAAAAATTCAATAGTTTGCGCGAAAAAAAAGAAAAAGCGCTGATCATGTATTTGACGGCGGGAGATCCCTCGCTGACGATCACAAAAGAATTAATTTTAGCTCTGGAAAAAGCAGGAGCGGATATCCTGGAAATCGGTGTTCCTTTTTCCGATCCCACGGCTGACGGTCCCGTTATTCAGGCCGCGGCACAACGCGCATTAAAAACCGGCACAACGCTTACCGCCATTTTGGAAATGATCAGGGAAGTGCGTCAGGTCTCACAGATTCCGATTGTCCTTTTCGGCTATTACAATCCAATATTTGTTTACGGCGTCGAGAAATTCGCCCGAAACGCCGCACGGGCGGGCGTGGACGGTGTTCTGGTGGTTGATCTGCCGCCGGAAGAAGCCCCTGAACTGCGGGAATTCACCGATGCAGCAGGCATTGATTTTATATTTCTCATCGCACCGACCACCGGCGCCAAAAGGGCGCATCAGATTGCAGACGGGGCGGCCGGATTTCTTTATTATATTTCCATTACCGGCATTACCGGCACAGCAGCACCGAAAATTGCCGATATTGAAACAGCCGTGAATAAACTCCGCAAAATCACCAAACTGCCTATCGCCGTAGGCTTCGGCATAACGAAACCCGAACAGGCGAGAGAAATAGGGAAAACGGCCGACGGTGTCGTTGTCGGGAGCGCCCTCGT
>JBDKVD010000198.1:0-3601 GCA_039679325.1 Smithella sp. | reverse complement strand
GGCATGGTAAACCCCATCCGGAGCAAGACCAAATAGGAGAACGTTTAAGGGCGGCCCGCCTGATGTTCTCGGGTAGCGTCGCTTGAGGCGGCAGGCAACTGTCGTCCCAGATGAATGATCATCACCGCGCTGCGGGGAGACCCGGGTGCGGGACAGAACCCGGCTTATGTTCTTCTTTCTTCCCTGCGATAAAAATAAAAAACCCCTCTGTGGAATTCTTCATGAGAGGGGTTTTTGTTTTTGTACGGTTTAAATTAGTTATTAATTCCTAAATCCTGTTCCGTTTTTAATATGTCTATTGTTGTTTTAATTACCGTATCCGAATTAAGGGAGATGCTGTTTATACCGCATTCCACCAGAAATCTCGCAAATTCAGGATGATCACTTGGCGCCTGGCCGCAAATGCCTATTTTTTTGCCCATCTTGTTTGCTTCCAGAATAGCTGTCCGGATTAATTCGGTGACTGCAGCGTTTCTTTCATCGAAGATATGTGAAATCAATGCAGAATCTCTATCGAGACCAAGAGTTAGTTGAGTGAGGTCGTTAGAGCCAATGGAGAAACCATCAAACACTTTGCCGAATTCTTTAATTAAAATGACGTTGCTGGGGATTTCCACCATCATGTAAATTTCGAGGTCGTTTTTTCCCTGGACCAGTCCTTTGCCGGCCATCAGTTCAACAACATTTTTGCCTTCGGCAACTGTGCGGCAGAAAGGAATCATAAGTTTTACGTTCGTGAGTCCCATTTCGTCCCGGACTCTTAACATTGCCTCACATTCCAGGGCGAAAGCTTCGCGGTAACGCACATCGTAATAACGGGAAGCTCCGCGGAAACCAATCATCGGATTTTCCTCCTCTTCTTCAAAGAAAGGACCTCCCAGCAGATTTTTGTATTCATTGCTCTTGAAATCGCTCATGCGGACGATGACATCGTTGGGATAAAATGCCGCAGCAATTTTTGCGACTCCCTGAGCCAGTTTATCGACAAAAAAATCACCTTTATTTGAATAACCCTGTGTCAGTTTTTCAATTTCCTTGCGGACTTTTTCATCGGTAACTTTGTCGAAGTGAATCAAAGCCATCGGATGAACAGTGATAAAATGAGTTATGATAAATTCCAATCGGGCGAGGCCGACGCCGTCATTGGGTATTGGTGCAAGTTTGAAGGCGTTGTCCGGATCGCCGACATTCATCATTATTTTTGTTTTTGGCCGTTCCATTTCCTGGACGTCAATGCGGTGAATGTCGTATTTCAGGATGCCCTTGTAGACTTTACCGACTTCACCTTCAGCGCAGGATACGGTTACTTCGGGTACATCGTGCAGAATCTTTGTGCCGTTGCCGGTTCCGACAATGCAGGGAACTCCCAGCTCACGGCTGACAATGGCGGCATGGCAGGTACGACCGCCCTTGTTGGTAACAATGGCTGAGGCAATTTTCATAATCGGTTCCCAGTCCGGATCGGTCATGTCGGAGACAAGCACCTCACCTTTGCGGAATTTTTTAATTTCGCTTACTGATTCAATGACATGTACAGGTCCGGCACCAATTTTAGAACCGACACTTGTTCCGATAACGATGGGCTCTTTTGACTCCAGCATAATGTAGTTTTCCAGAACATTGCCGTCTTTCTGGGATTGGACTGTTTCCGGACGGGCCTGCAGGATAAAGAGTTCGCCGGTTTTACCGTCTTTGCCCCATTCAATGTCCATGGGTTTGAAATAGCCGGCTTTTTGCGAATAATGATTTTCAATAATCGTTGTCCACTTGGCCAGAGTAAGTATTTCATCATCATTTAAACAAAAACGATTGCGGTCTTCCAGTGGTGTCGGGTTGACTACGGTTGATTCGCTGTCCGCCTCGGAGGCGTAAATCATTTTTATCTCTTTAGTTCCCAGTTTTTTCTGAATGATCGGGCGATAACCTGAATTTAAGGTTGGTTTGAAAACATAAAACTCATCAGGATTGACTGTTCCCTGGACAACCGTCTCGCCCAAGCCGTAAGCACCGGTGATCAGAATAGCATCTTTAAATCCTGTCTCGGTATCGATGGAGAAGATAACACCGGAGGAAGCCAGGTCGGAACGAACCATTTTCTGTACGCCGATGGAAAGGGCGACAGACATGTGGTCAAAATCCTTATCGACACGATAGGAAATGGCACGGTCGGTAAAGAGTGAAGCAAAGCATTTCTTGCAGGCTTCTATTAACGCTTTTTCACCACGGATATTGAGGAACGTCTCCTGCTGCCCGGCAAAGCTGGCATTGGGAAGGTCCTCGGCAGTGGCGGAACTACGCACGGCAACATCAGTGTCCTGACCATATTCATCACAAAGCTTTTTATAAGCTTGAATAATTTCTGCATGAAGGTCATCGGGTAACTTTGCATTGTAAATAAGCGAACGGATTTTTTTGCCGCGGTCCGACAGGTTTTTAATGTCGTGGGTGTTCAAATCGGAAAGGAGCTGCGTGATTTCATCGGTAATTCCGGACTGTGATAACAGGTGACGATAGGCATACGCCGTAACGGCAAAGCCATCTGGAATGCTGACGCCCTTGGAAATCAGCTCCTTGCGCATTTCACCGAGAGAAGCATTCTTGCCGCCTACTTGAGCGAGATCGCTAAGCTCGATAGTATCAAACCATAAGATCAACTTATTGTCTTTCATCAAAATCCTCCTGGGTACAATCCCAAAATATTGTTTTCAAGTTGTCGGCTTTAAGAACGTTTTAATCGTACGCCTGTAAAGCCACTTACTTGTTTAAGCTGATGCTTTGAATGCAATTTGGCATAAAGGTTGCGAGTATCTACCAGTTTTGATTTACTAAGTCAAATAAAAAAAACAAAAATATCTGACAATAAATATCAATTAATTCAAGTGTATATGCGCGCTGAATCAAGTTTTTAAAAGCACTTGCGAGAAACTTGCAGTTCATATATAAAATAAAACATTAGATGGATATTTTCGTTTTGAATACATTCAAATTTTTCTTCCGATAATTACGTCTTATTCCATTTCTAAATCAATGATGATATCGCGGCGGCTAGGAGGAGGCGACGAGGCGTATTATACATACGTTGAGGAAGCCGACGACGACGCCAACAAAGATAGCGCTTGATTTGGCAATGGAATTAATTAAATCTATTCTATGTCTTTATTTTTATTAACAATGGAAATGTGGATTTGCGTCTTTGGGATATTTAATTTCCATTGTGGTATGTAATATCGGCAGAATATTGATTTCATGAAAAGAAAAAACATGGTCGGTATAGAAATACATTGGGCGTTGAAAGAAAGTTTACTAGTTGGGGATATATGGTCGGAGAACTAACCTTTTACGAGTCCATCAACCTTTGAACAGTTTTTAATTTATGACCTCCGCCTTTGGCGGAGGTCATAAATTATTGATTTAAATGTTAAGCATTAACCCAAGAAGAAAGCTTTGTAGGGGTTGGCATAGAGAAGAATCATGGCAACGACCAAAGCGTAAATGGCGATAGATTCGGCCATAGCCATACCGACCAGCATGGTCATCATGATTTTACCCTGTACGCCGGGGTTTCTTCCTACTGCGGAGCAAGCACCACTGGCTGCGGTAC
>JBDKVD010000197.1:0-19220 GCA_039679325.1 Smithella sp. | reverse complement strand
ACTTTGGAAGTAATTTCTCCGCTGATTTCAGAATCAGTGTCGGCCGCGGTCAGTTTCAGCAGGCGGTTGTATCCGTCTTCACGGGTGACATCCTTGGATTGATTCAGCGAACCGAGGCTGGTCGGCGTTAATTTGATCTCATCAAACCATAATCCGTCAATCCGCTTGTCTTTATAATCGAGGGCACGGACAGAGATATTTTTGACTTCTCCCGGCATCAGGTAGATCACAGGCTCCTGTTCAATTTTCACCGGACAGGCGATGGTTATCGTCTCTTTTTCCGATTCAATATTTTCCAGGGAAAGTTGTTCCGGAATGCCAAAATATTTTGTTGCTTTTGTTTCAATAGTGGCAATGGGACGCCGGCAGGTGTATAGATTCTTAAAACAACTGCTATCGAATATTTTGTTGTCGATTTCGATCTTTTGAGTTTTTCCCAGAACTTCCTGCTCGCTTCTGGCGGTGGGAATACTGTCATAGATAAAGGTTTTTCCAAAAGCTTTGCTCGAGAAGCAATATAATTTCTGACCTTCCGGGTCGAGGCCGACGGCGCCGTATTTGTCATGAATTTCTTCGATTTTAATTTCAAGATCGGCATGGTCGGGGTCGCGTTGAACTTTTCCTTTGGTAATCTTGTATTTAATCTTGGTTGGCCTCAATTCAGTGCGCAGAATCGGCTGCATAGTCTGGATGATATGCTGCAATGGTTGTTTAAATTGCTCAATTTCGTTTCTGCTGTTGGCGGTGAGCACTTTTTGAAAAATAGTAATCGACTGACCGGTATTGGATTTGCGGGTGATTTGCAGCCCGATGCGCAGTTTGTGATTCAATTCCACATTTTCAGTTAATATAACGTTGATTGACACCAGTGTGTTACGGGAGGGATGTACATATTTGATGTTTCCGACGGTAACAGTTCCGAATTCCGTATCAGGCAGATTGTGGCGAAGCCAATTCTGCAGGTGCGGCGGATCATTAGTTGCCGAGCCGTCGTCATTAATAACCAGAGATGAAGCAGCAAAGGCAATCTCAGGTTCCCATGTTGCATCACATAAAATTTCATCGGCAAAAACGGGAGCCGTGAAAATAAGAATAAATAGAACAGCCGGAATAAAAAAGTTCTTTTTCATAATTTTGATGTCCTCTAAATTTGACAGGAGTTTGTTTTACCGAGTAAAAAATATAAGAGAAACGATGTTTTATGTCAATCAGTAAATATTCCTGCGCATTGTCTCCAAAAATAAAATGATAACCTATAACATAATCTTTTTATGGTTTTATCGATCAGAATTGAAGAAGATGTTTCTTGTCATGTGCAACGAAAGGCGTATTTTCCGGCCGGATGATTTAGAAATTCTTTGGAGAATTTCTTTACTATATTCTTTACTATGTAAAGATAGATTTCATCGAAACTGATAATGCCGGTTGCCATTTGCGCACATCTATAAGGATTTAAGACCTGCCTTGGTGACAATTCTGTATTATTTATTAATTAATTGTGTAAAGTCGAATATTTATCCTCGCATTTATCCTTTTCAATTTGTGAATGTCTCTTTTCAAGCAATTCCTACCATACTGTAACATGATACAAATATGTGTCGAGTATAACCGATAGTGAGTAGTGCTTATCTTTGTAAAATCATGCACATACCAATAGTTACAGTGATGGCATGGCATTTGCCCTAATTAAGGCCAAGGTCGGAACAGCCTGTCCAGCCGGCGGACAAGGATGTATGACCTTATAACCTTAATTACTGAGGAGGAGGAATTAAAGATGAAAAATTTTTTGCGTACTAAAACTTTATTAATGGCTTTACTGATATTGAGTCTTTTGGCTTCATACAGCTTACCGCTTTGTGCGGAGGAAGAAAAGCCCACGGCCGATCTTTCCGTATCGGCTTTAACCAAATATGTCTGGCGCGGCCAGGAGCTAAGCAGGGACAGCATTGTTCTACAACCATCCGCAACAATCGGCTACAAAGGATTTTCCGTTAACCTTTGGGGAAATGTGGACACCAAACCTTATCTGGGAAGTGAGGATAACAATTCCGTTCACTGGACGGAGACGGACATTACCCTGGGATACAGCAGGACTTTCGGTAAGGTGACCGCCGGTGTCGGGTACATCTATTACGGACTGGCATCCCTCACACCTGGAGGCGTCGATCCGCCGGATTCACAGGAAGTTTATGCCAGCCTGGGGCTGAATACCCTTCTTTCTCCGACTTTGACGGTCTACAAGGAAATCAGCCACTACAAACAATGGTATTTTCTGCTGAGTGCTTCCCATACCTTTGCTTTGCTCGACAAGGTGGGATTGAAACTGGCGGCATCGGCAAGTTACCTGAAGAGTGAGGATTCAGATGATTATCCCGAGATCAACTCTGATTATCAACCGACCGGTGACAAATACAATAATTTGCATGATGGTACGTTGACGGTGAGTTTACCCATCACCCCGGTTAAATATGTGACGGTAACGCCTTCATTGTCCTACGTTTTCCCTCTGTGCAGTGATGCAAAGAACGAAATGAAATACCGCGGCCTGCGGGGAGTTTCCAGTACCTCGGAAAGAGACAGTTCTTATCTTTACGGCGGGTTGACTTTGAGCTTCACCTTTTAAAAACGTAGGTCTCATGTATTGAGCAGGAGGAATACGATGAAAAAACTAATCACTATGTTGATTATTATAGGATTGCTCTTCATTTCCAGTATGGCTGTTCTTGCGCAGGAAGCAGCTCCCGCTCAGGCGGCACCGGTCGCCGTGGGGACGGCTGCTCCGGCCAAAGCCGTAACGGAAGCAACGGTGAAAGATATAACACAAAAGGCTGTCGATTCGTTAAAAAGCTCCATGCAGGTGGGGGTCGACACTGTTTGGGTACTATTTACAGCATTCCTGGTTTTTTTCATGAATCTGGGATTTGCCATGGTGGAGTCGGGATTATGCCGTGCAAAAAACACGGTAAACATCCTGGCGAAAAATTTTATTGTTTTTGCAATTTCCTCGGCCGCCTTCTGGATAATCGGCTGGGGACTGATGTTTGGAAACGGCAGTCCATTTGCCGGACTTGAAGGAATATTCTTTGTAGGAGGAGCTGACAACAGCCCGGCTATGGGCGATGCATACAAGGGAGTTTATTCCGCGATTAACTGGACCGGCGTGCCGCTCTGGGCAAAATTTTTCTTCCAGCTCGTGTTCGCCGGCACAGCGGCCACCATTGTTTCTGGTGCGGTAGCGGAACGGATAAAATTTCATTCCTTTATCTTCTTCTCTTTTCTGCTGGTCGGGATCATGTATCCTATTACCGGCCACTGGATCTGGGGGGGCGGCTTTCTTCAGTCTCTGGGCATGTTCGACTTTGCCGGTTCCACTGTCGTTCACTCTGTCGGCGGTTGGGCGGCGCTGGCAGGTGTGCTGCTTCTGGGGCCGCGCCTTGGTAAATATCGCGCTGACGGTTCCATTAACCCCATTTTCGGCCACAGCATGTCCATGGTTACGTTGGGAGGCCTTGTTTTGTGGTTCGGATGGTTCGGATTCAACCCCGGCTCCACAATGGGTGTAGGTGACGGCAGCGCCATTGCCCATATAGCGGTTACAACCAATACCGCCGCCGCAATGGCTATCCTCAGCTCAACGGCCGCTTCCTGGCTTTTGCAGAAGAAACCGGACCTCTCCATGATCATTAACGGTGCATTGGCCGGTCTGGTGGCGATTACAGCACCCTGCGCCTTTGTCAGCGTCGGATCAGCTGCAGTAATCGGCTTGATTGCCGGTGTAATTGTAGTTCTGGCCGTCATTACGTTTGATAAACTTAAAATTGATGATCCCGTAGGTGCTCTTTCGGTTCATTTGGTCAACGGCATCTGGGGGACATTAGCTGTCGGTCTTTTCGCTGTTGATAAAATCACGGGAACGGCTACAGGAAACGGTCTTCTCTTCGGCGGCGGCTTAAAACTCCTTGGTGCGCAGGCTGCCGGCGTCGCCGCTGTTGGCGCTTTTACATTCATCGGTGCGCTTGTATTCTGGTACCTCATCAAACTGGTGGCGGGTCTGAGAGTGTCGCGTGAGGAAGAGATTTCTGGACTGGATATTGGTGAACACGGTTCGAAGGCCTACCCTGACTTCCAGGGATTCCTGACAAAGTAAGATCCTTTACTTTTATGGCCGATTTCTGAAAAGGAGAACAATTATGAAACTGATCATAGCAATTGTACAGCCGGAAAAACTGACGGATGTCAAACAAGCGCTTTCCGACGCCAAAGTGGGAAAAATGACCGTGTCCAACGTTATCGGTTGCGGGTCGCAGGGTGGGTACACGGAATCATATCGCGGTGCCACTACAGAGGTCAATCTTCTGGACAAGGTACGCTTTGAGATTGCCGTAAACGACGACTTCGTCAAACCTGCCGTGGATGCCATAATCAAGGGAGCACGTTCGGGGAAAATCGGAGATGGAAAGATTTTCGTTTTGCCCATGGAGGAGTGCATCAGGGTGCGCACCGGCGAAGTGGGAAGTGTAGCCGTAGGCTAAAGCGGCAGAAATGAAACACGGACTTTAATATTTCAATCGCTGAATCTGCCGATGTTGGTTAAAGGTTGGCGTATGAATCAAGTTTACAAAGACATCGAAGAGACCAGGGTTTCACGTGAAGTAAAGGATCTTGCACTACTTTTCAGTATAAGCAGCAGGCTGAGTGAAACCCTGGATCTCAAAAAAACTATCAGGACAATATTGCCGATTATCGCTGATCACACAGAGATGAAATACGGAGCAATATTTCTCCTGAAAAAAGGTTCACAAGACATCGTTATTGAAGAAAGATACGGTTTGTTTGATGAAATCGGCATACAGATGCGATATCAGGCGGGCCAGGGGATAATAGGCAAAGTTATTGATACTGTGCATCCCGCAGTAATGCTGACGACATCTGAAAAACTACTTTGCCTTGATAAATACAGCTCCAGACATCCTGTTGTTAAAGATGAGACGGCATGTATCTGCGTGCCTGTAAAAACCGGCAGAAAGGTTACGGGCGCGCTCGCCGTTGACCGTCTCTTTGACGATTCTATCCCTATCGAGGAAGACCTCAGAGTTCTAAAGGCAATCGCCTTGCTTTTAGCTCAAGCGGTTCATTTACGGGAATCAGCAGAAGAAGAACACGAAAGGCTTCTCGAAGAAGTAAGGAGACTTAAAAGCGAACTACGTACCCGGTACAGACCGGATACTATTATCGGCGATTCCAAAGCAATACAAAACATCTGTAACTATATCAGTACTATAAGTAATTCGAATTCCAACGTCCTCATTTTGGGTGAAGGCGGTGTCGGGAAGGAAAGGGTAGCCAGAGCGATCCACAACCAGTCAAACCGCGCCGATCAGGCTTTCATAAAGGTAGTCTGTGATAATCTGCCGGAATCAATTATCGAAAGTGAACTGTTCGGATGTGAGAAGGGCGCCGTCAATGGAACTGCAGGCTGGCGCAGAGGAGGACTCGATATTGCAAACAAGGGGACCCTCTTTCTCGAAGACATTGGAGCTCTTACACCATTACTTCAGGCAAAGTTATTGCGGGTCCTCAAAGAGGGAAAATTTGAAAGATGCGGAGGAAACAAGCAGCTGGGCACTGATGTTCGCATTATCGCCGCAACGAGCAGTGATCTGGAGCGGCAGGTACAGGAAGGAAAGTTCAGAGGAGATCTTTATTACCAGCTTAGTGTGTTCCCTATTATCATTCCTCCTCTGAGAGAACGCAAACAGGATATTGTCTTACTGGCCAACTTCTTTGTTGAGAGGTATGCCAGGGAAGTTGGCAAAGAAGTGAACGGCATCTCTTATTCGGCAATAGACGCTCTTATTAATTACAGCTGGCCGGGTAATGTGCAGGAATTGAAGGGTTACATTGAAAGGGCGGTAGTTTTAAGCACCGACGGCATTATCCATCACTATCATTTACCGCCAAGTTTGCAGCGTCTCAAGGTCCACAACGGAAGATGACAAACAACAGTGGGAAAGCCGGATGTCGATATAATTAAATAGAAAGCAATACGATGGCTACACCGGAAAACAAGGCGTCGCGCGCCATTAAGGAATTGACACTCCTTTTTGAAATCAGCCGGAAGTTAAATGAAAACCTGGATTTGAAAACAGTGTTGAAGCCGATCCTGCAGATGATGGCGGAGCATATGGATATGCTCCGGGGTACTCTCACGATTCTGAATCGCAACAGCGGCGAGATTTTTATCGAGGAGGCCTATGGTTTACTTCCCGAGGAACTGATGAAGGGGCGATATCGTCTGGGTGAAGGAATCACGGGTAAGGTGATTGACACAGGGGAGCCCGCCATTGTTCCGCGAATTTCTCATGATCCTTTCTTTCTGAACAAGACGGGTTCAAGGACGTTGGATAAGGACGATATTGCCTTCATTTGCGTTCCCATAATAATCGGCAAGGAAATAATAGGCGCCCTGTCCGTTGATCGCCTGTTCAACGAAAATGTTGCATTTGAAGAGGATGTGCGCCTGCTGACAATTATTGCCTCCAGCATTTCCCAGGCAGTCCGCTTGAGACAATTGGCTGAAGAAGAGCTGGAGATGGTGAGAGAAGAAAACAGTCGTCTCCACGACGAATTAAGGATCCGGCACGCGCCGCAAAACATGATCGGCAACTCGAAGGCCATACAAAGCATATATACCGCGATCGATAAAGTCTGCAGAACAAATATTACTGTAATTGTCCTGGGAGAAAGCGGCGTAGGTAAAGAGCGGGTGGCCAGTGCCATACATTATCAGTCAAGCCGGGCGGATAAACCTTTTGTTACGGTCAACTGTGCCGCCCTGCCTGAGTCTCTCATAGAAAGCGAGCTTTTCGGGCATGAGAAGGGGGCCTTTACCGGCGCTGTTGCCTTGCGCAAGGGACGCTTCGAAATGGCCGACGAGGGCACCATATTTCTTGATGAGATTGGGGAGCTGTCCTTACCTCTCCAGGCGAAATTACTGCGCGTTATTCAGGAGAAAGAGTTTGAACGTGTCGGCGGCAATAAAACCTTCAAGGTGGATGTCCGCATTATTGCGGCCACAAACAGCAACCTGGAAGAGCTTGTAGGGCAGGGGATGTTCAGGGAAGATCTTTATTACCGGTTAAATGTATTCCCCGTTGCCGTTCCGCCTCTAAGAGAGCGTAAAACCGATATTGCATTGCTGGCCAATCATTTTATTGAGAAGTACTCAAAAGATATGGCAAAAGAGATATCCGGCATATCATCGCCTGCAATGGATCTTCTGGTAAATTACAACTGGCCCGGCAATATAAGAGAACTGGAGAATTACATTGAACGGGCGGTGCTGCTGTGCACAGACGGCGTCATTTCCAGCAAACACCTTCCTCCTAGCCTCCAGAGAAACGACAGCTACTTGCGAACGAAGCACGGGGGGACTTTCAAGACAATGATTGCCGCCTTTGAACGGGAAATCATCGAGGAAGAACTCAAACGCTGCTGCGGAAATATGGCCAGGGCAGCGCGCGCACTGGATATGACGGAAAGAGTCATGGGATTGCGGGTCGCCAGGTACGGCATTGAACTCACCTCTTTCAAATAAGCAGGAATCTTCTCTGCGACGGTCCGCTGTTTAGTTTGTTTGTGATCGCAATAATTCCTCAGCCCGGCATTTTATAAAAAATCAGGCATTCCGAAGAGAGGCCTGATTTTTTATAAAAGGACGAGAAACAATGGAAAAACAAAGACCGCTTTTTTATGATGTGACTTTAAGAGATGGAAACCAGGCGCTGAAGAACCCCTGGAACCCCCGCCAGAAGGAAAAAATCTTTCTGCAGTTGCTCAAATTGGGGGTACAGGCCATAGAGGTCGGGTTTCCCGGTTCAAGCAAAATGGATTTTGAGGCCTGCCGTCATCTTGCGTCGATTGTGCCCCCGGGGGTTATTATTGCCGGATTGGCCAGGGCTAAGGAAAGGGACATCCTGAAAGTCGCCGAGGCGTTGAAAGAAGCTGACAGAAAGAGAATTCACATTTTTGTCTCCTTCAGTTCTTTTCATATGAAGAATGTGCTGAAAAAATCTCCCCGGGATATCCGGAAGATGGCTGTTGAAGCGGTAGGCTTTGCACGCCGTCTTCTGAAAGAAAAACGGGAAGTCCAGTTTTCCGTGGAACATTTCGGGGATTGTTCAGAAAACCTGTCTTTTGTGATTGATTCGCTTCAGGAGGTTGCGGCGGCAGGGGCAACGGTTATAAATCTTTCCAACACGGTGGAACGGAGCCGACCGCTGAAATTTGTCCAAATGATGAGAACCGTTTTCGAAAATCTGCCTGAAGGGATGACGATTTCCGTTCACTGTCATAATGACCTCGGCATGGCTACCGCCACCACCGTGGAAAGCTACTTTGCCGGGGCGTCCCAGCTCGAATGCAGTCTCAATGGTCTGGGAGAGAGGGCTGGAATCGCGAGTCTTTATGAAGTTGCCATGAGTCTTCATAATTGTGGCGTTGATGTTCCGCTGAATATGTCCGGATTTTATGAGACCGCCAGACTGCTGGCCGGGATGTCGCACATTCCTGTTCATGAAAAAAGTCCTTTGATCGGGTCGGACGTCTTTGTGCATCGAAGCGGTATCCATCAAAACGGCGTGAGCAAAACCTGCGGCATGAAAAAAGGCGCATACCGGGCTATGGATCCGTCCCTTATTGGAAGGAGAGAGGTTGATTGCTTCGGGTTTACGAGTCAATCCGGGAAGACTGCTATTTATGAAATGATCCGAAAGGCGGGCTATGCCATTACCATCGAGGATGCTCTCCGGATCCTGCCTGCAGCCAGGAAAAAAGCGGAGAAAATGGGAGAACTTTCCCTTGAAGTCCTCTTGAATCTTTATATCACTGAATCCGCTACAGACCCTAAGTCCCGCTGATAGATGCCCTCCGGCGCAAAAATGCACTTTGGGAAATTTGCGGATATACCTGATCCAACTTGAATACAAGCCGTTTTATATTTTCCTCTTATATTGAATCAATTGGTTTATGGAAGCGATGTTCGTCAGACTCCTGCCGCGGTCCCCGTCCCTTCATAATCCTGCATATTGGTAGCTTTCAGATGTGATCCTACATTGCCGTAGCCTCGGCGTATGTTCCAAAGGCTGCTCTCAGACCTTCTTCGATAAAAATTACACAGGCTATCTTACCGTTTATACAGCATTCGTGATGATGAAGCGGTATGTGGAGGCCCATATTTAAATGCTGGCACGTTCGTTGAACTATAGGAAGTAAAAAGAATGCCTCAGGTGAAAGGAGAAGATAAATGAGAAAGATAGCGATTTACGGGAAGGGAGGCATCGGGAAATCCACCACCACACAGAATACCGTTGCCGCCCTGGCTGAGATGGGGAAGAAGATCATGATCGTAGGCTGTGATCCGAAAGCGGACTCCACGCGTCTCATGCTGGGAGGATTATCACAGAAGACCGTTCTCGATACACTCCGTGCCGAAGGCGAAGATCTGGACCTCGAAGATGTAATGAAAGTAGGTTTTGGGGGAACACGCTGCGTAGAATCAGGTGGACCTGAGCCGGGCGTGGGATGCGCCGGCCGCGGCATCATTACCTCGATTAACCTCCTGGAGCAGCTGGGTGCATATTCGGATTCCATCGGCCTTGACTATGCTTTTTACGACGTTCTGGGTGACGTTGTCTGCGGCGGTTTCGCCATGCCCATACGGGACGGCAAGGCCAAAGAAATCTATATCGTTGTGTCCGGCGAGATGATGGCGATGTATGCGGCCAATAACATTTGCAAGGGGATTGTCAAGTTTGCCGAGGGAGGCGGTGTGCGCTTGGGCGGACTAATATGTAACAGCCGCAAGGTAGATAATGAAAAAGAGCTTATCCAGGCGCTTGCCGATAGACTGGGCACGCAGATGATACATTTTGTTCCCCGCGATAATGTAGTGCAAAGGGCGGAGATCAACAGGAAGACAGTCATTGACTTTGAACCCGGCGCTGTTCAGGCCGATGAATACCGGTCTCTGGCCAGGGCCATCGATAAAAATGAGATGTTCGTCATACCGAAGCCTCTTGCCATGGAGGAACTGGAGGAGATTCTCATTAAATACGGTGTGGATCAGTAATTCCATTTCTAAATCAATGATGATATCGCGGCGGCTAGAAGGAGGCGACGAGGCGTGGTTCGACAAGCTCACCATGACTGAATATCAGTTTTAAGCCCGTCCTGAGCCTGTCGAAGGGCCAACAAAGATAGCGCTTGATTTAGAATTGGAATAATACTTTTTGAGCTCTGCATGGGCTCCGAGCGAACAGAGGAGGACGAGGTATGTTGATGATAAGAGCGATCGTAAGGCCGGAAAAGGTCGACAAGGTGCTGGAACATTTAATGGTCGAGGGTTTCCCCGCAGTAACCAAGCTCAGTGTTTCCGGGCGCGGCAAACAGAGGGGCATAAAGATCGGTGACATCACCTATGATGAAATTCCCAAGGAATTATTGATGATGGTCGTTCAGGATGAAGACAAGGATCTGGTTGTCAAGACGGTCATTGAAGCCGCCCGCACCGGCGATAGGGGGGCATTCGGTGACGGCAAGATATTCGTTTCGCCGGTCAGTGAGGTTTATACGGTCAGTTCCGGCATCAAGGAGACGTCGGCAGGCACGCAGGAGGTTATCTCATGAAGGAGATCGTGGCCGTCATCAGGATGAACAGGATTAATCAGACTAAAAAGGCCCTTGTCGAAGCGGGCATATCATCCATGCATGCAAGGGAATGCCTGGGCCGCGGAAAGGGCCTGGTCGATCTTGATATACTGAAGGGAGCCGAGCGGGGATACGAAGAGGCCGTTGCACAACTCGGCAACAGCCAGAGACTGATCCCCAAAAGGATGATTTCAATTGTTCTTCCCGACAAGCTTGTTGAAAAAGCGGTAACTGCAATTATTGCCGAGAATAAGACAGGCAAACCCGGCGACGGCAAGATATTTATTCTGCCTGTCTATGATGCGATCCGTGTACGGACAAGTGAGCATGGTGACGAGATACTGGAAGACGAACAATAGATTGAAGTATTTGAAGGAGGTGAAGTCAATGGCCGAAACGATTGCCGATACAAGAGTCGTGAATATTAATCCCGCTGAAGTCAAAGAGGAAATGCTCAAAAAATATCCCGCGAAGGTCGCACGACGTCGCGCCAGGCAGATTGTCGTAAATCAGGTGGAAGATGACGGGGTTGTGCCGAAGATACTCTCGAATACAAGGACTGTTCCCGGTATCCTGACCATGAGGGGTTGCGCCTATGCGGGTTGCAAAGGTGTCGTGCTGGGACCGACACGTGATATTCTGCAGATCACGCACGGACCTATCGGCTGCGGTTTCTACAGCTGGCTCACGCGACGGAACCAGACACGGCCTAAGACCGCAACAGATGCGAACTTTATGACCTACGGCATGTCGACTGATATGCAGGAAGAGGAAATCATCTTCGGGGGTGAGAAGAAACTGAAGAAGGCGATTCAGGAGGCAATTGAACTTTTCCACCCGAAGGCCATAGGCATCTTTTCCACTTGCCCGGTCGGGCTTATCGGCGACGACATACATGCCGTCGCCCGGGAGATGGAAGAGAAATATCATGATGTGAATATCTTCGGCTTCAGTTGCGAGGGCTACAAGGGAGTAAGCCAGTCCGCCGGCCACCATATCGCCAACAACAAGGTCTTTACCGACGTGGTGGGGCAGATTGACGTCCCGAAAGACGGCCCGTTTCGCTTTAATATTCTCGGGGAATACAACATTGGAGGAGATGCTTTTGAGATCGAGAGGATCATCGGTAAATGCGGAATGACGCTGCAATCCACATTCAGCGGCAACTCGGAATATGAGGAATTTGCGAGCGCCCATACGGCCGACCTGAACGTGCTTATGTGCCACCGTTCCATAAACTACATGGCGGAAATGATGGAGAAGCGATACGGAATTCCCTGGATCAAGATCAATTTCATTGGAGCCTACTCGACGGCCAAGTCCCTGCGCAAGATTGCCGCATATTTCGGCGATAAAGCTTTGGTTGAGACGGTGGAGAAGGTCATCGAAGAGGAGATGATCGAGGTCGAAAAGGTGCGCAAGGAAGTAAGGGCAAAATGTGAAGGCAAACTGGCCATGCTTTTTGTCGGCGGTTCGCGAGCACACCATTACCAGGAATTGTTCACGGAAATCGGCATGCGGACGATTTCCGCGGGATATGAATTTGCCCACCGGGACGACTATGAAGGCAGAAGAGTTATTCCCGATATCGCCATCGACGCGGACACCCGCAACATCGAGGAACTTACGGTGGACCCGGATCCTTTGCGATACAATCCCAGAAAGGATGCCGTCGAGACGGACAGGTTGCTCAAGGAAGAAGTTGAATTTGGCAACTATGAAGGCATGATGCCCGATATGGCGGCAAACACTCTGGTCATCGATGATCTGAATCATCACGAGACGGAAGTACTTATTAAAAAATATAAACCCGATATTTTTTGTGCGGGCATCAAGGAAAAATACGTTATTCAGAAAGGAGGTGTACCCCTCAAGCAGTTGCACAGTTATGATTACAGCGGGCCGTATGCCGGTTTTAAGGGAGCCGTGAATTTTTACCGGGAGATAGATCGGATGGTCAATTCAAGAGTCTTCAGGTTTATCAGGGCGCCCTGGCAGGAAAGTCCGGAGTTGATTGGCAGTTATGTGTGGAACAAGTGACGGCCTGGTAAAAAGGCTGGATGCTGCGTTGCGCTTCATCCCTCGTCACTGCGGCGTACGCTAAGTACGCCTCATTCCGCAGGATTCGTGCGCCTTGCCTGCAACCTTTTTACGAGGTCGTCTGAAATTGTTAACATGTATGGAGGGGGCGGGAAACAGGTAATTATCAAGCTTTACGGTGTTCCACGGGCTAAAGCCCGTCAATAGAAAGGAAAAGCAAATGTTATTGAGACATACTTCTAAGGAACCGGCAGAGAGGACAGCACTAACGGTAAATCCGGCAAAAACGTGTCAGCCGGTGGGCGCTATGTATGCGGCTCTGGGGATTCATAATTGTCTTCCCCACAGTCATGGTTCCCAGGGATGCTGCGCCTATCACCGCAGCGCTTTGACCAGGCATTACAAAGATCCGGTCATGGCTACGACCAGCTCCTTCACGGAAGGTGCTTCGGTCTTCGGCGGACAGGCCAATCTTGTGGAAGCCATCAATAATATATTTACCATCTATGATCCCGATATCATCGCCGTCCACACGACCTGCCTTTCGGAGGTTATCGGCGATGATCTGAAGCAGATCATTAACAAGGCTCTGGCGGATGGAAGGATTCCGGACGGAAAAACGGTTATTCATTCCAACACGCCCAGCTTCAAGGGTTCCCATGTTACCGGTTTTGCCAACATGACTCAGAGCATGGTTTCATACCTCTCCGTGAACACCGGTCAAAAGCAAAACAGGATCAATATTATTCCCGGTTTCGTGGAGCCGTCCGACATGACGGAAATCAAGCGGATCGCCGCGGAGATGGGCATCCAGACGATTATGTTTCCCGATACGTCAGGTGTGGTGAACGGCCCTTTGGACGGCAAGTTTCATATGTACCCCAAGGGCGGCACGCCGATAAAGGATATTATTGCTGCGGGCGACAGCAGGTACACAATGGCCCTGGGGAGAACAGCGTCTCTGCCGGCGGCGAAACTGCTCGATACAAAATGTAAGGTGCCGTTTGAGGTCACTGATATCCCGATCGGTCTGCGGGCAACGGATCAATTCATTGATTCGCTCCGAAAGATCGCCGGCGTCAGTGTTCCGGAGAGCCTTACGACGGAAAGAGGTCAAGTGGTCGACGTGCTCACCGATATGCACCAGTATTTTTACAAAACGAAAGTCGCGTTGGTGGGAGATCCCGATCATCTGGTTTCTTTGACGCAATTTCTTGCCGACATGGATATGGACGTCCGTTATGTCGTGACGGGCACGCCCGCGGGACCGAAATTCGAAAGACGGATACGGGAATTTGCCGGTGAAAACGTCATCGTAAAACATGGCCTGGGAGCCGACATGTTCATGTTTCATCAGCTTGTCAAGCACGACAAGCCCGATCTCATTTTCGGCAACACATATGCAAAGTACATCGCCCGAGATGAGGATATTCCGCTCATCCGCATCGGATTTCCCATCTATGATCGCGTCGGCCACCAGTATTTTCCCGTTGTCGGCTACCGCGGCGCATTGCGTTTTCTGGAGAAAATCCTCAATGCCCTTCTGGACAAACAGGACAGGGATGCGCCGGAAGAGAGTTTTGAGTTGATCATGTAAAAAGGAACTTACAGTCAACAGGTGACAGGGAGCGGGAGCAATGATTGAAATACTCGAAGCACGTAAAAAACAGATATTTGTCAAGGGCGACGAACGGGAAGATATAGCGTGTGAAAAGGCAAGTCTGGCCGGTTCGGTGAGCCAGCGGGCCTGCGTTTTCTGCGGTTCACGGGTTGTTCTCTATCCGATTGCCGATGCGCTGCACCTTGTCCATGGACCTATCGGATGCGCCGCCTATACGTGGGACATCCGCGGCGCACTTTCGTCGGGGCCGGAACTCCACCGTCTGAGCTTCTCCACCGATCTTCGTGAACGCGAAGTAATCTATGGAGGCGAGAAAAAGCTTTATGCCGCATTAACGGAACTTATCCGGGCTTATCAACCGAAGGCTGCCTTTGTTTACGCCACCTGCATTATCGGACTTATCGGGGATGATGTGCAGGCTGTATGCAGAAAAGTATCCGCAGAGCAGGGCATTCCGGTAATCCCGGTACATTCCGAAGGGTTTCGGGGCACCAAAAAAGACGGCTATAAGGCCGCCTGCGAAGCCCTGTTTACCCTGATCGGAAAAGATGAGACTGCACCGGCACCGAGGTTCGGCATCAACATCCTCGGTGATTTTAATCTGGCCGGCGAGACGTGGATGATCAAAGACTACTATCGTAAAATGGGCGTCGAGGTGGTGTCCTGTATCACCGGCGACGGCAGGGTCGATGAGATTCGCCGCGCCCACCGGGCCTCGCTGAATGTGGTGCAATGTTCCGGTTCCATGACGCATTTAGCTAAAATGATGTCCGACGTCTATGGCATTCCCTTTCTGCTTGTCTCCTACTTTGGTCTGGAAGATACGGCAAGCGCGCTCTACGATGTGGCGCGTCATTTCAATGATCCGTCCGTCTTGAAAAAGACCGGGGAACTCGTTAAGGCGGAAGTTTCCGCTGTCTATCCGCAAATTCGAAGTTACCGTGAATCATTAGCCGGGAAAAGGGCGGCAATCTATGTCGGCGGTTCCTTTAAGGCCTTTTCACTGGTCAAGGCGCTGCGTCATTTGGGGATCGATACCGCCATCGTCGGATCACAGACCGGCAACAGGGAGGACTATGATTATCTGGAACAAATCTGCGACGAAGGCACGATCATAGTCGACGACACCAATCCTCTGGAGTTGTCCAAGTTCATGATGGAAAAAGGCGTTGATCTCCTGATCGGCGGCGTCAAGGAACGGCCCATCGCCTACAAAATGGGAGTCGCTTTTTGCGATCACAACCACGAGCGCAAAATAGCCCTGGCCGGTTTTACCGGCATGCTGAACTTCTGCCGTGAAGTTCATGCCTCTCTCCTGAGTCCGGTATGGCAATTTTCTCCGGCTGCCCAAAACAGAAGACAGAGAAGACAAATCATGGAGTTGAAAGATGAGAAAAGAGCTTATGGCGCAGTTTGCTGAAAAAGCCCCGGATAATTTTATATCCACAAGAAATGCCTGTAAACTATGTGCGCCTTTGGGTGCGGGCATTGCTTTCCGCGGCATCCAAAGCTGCATACCGCTGGTGCACGGATCGCAGGGGTGCGCTACGTATATCCGCCGCTACATTATCAGTCATTTCCGTGAACCCGTCGATATCGCTTCCTCCAACTTCAGTGAGGACAGCGCTATCTTCGGGGGCGGCGATAATTTGAAAAAGGCGCTGGATAACATCATTCGTCAGTATGAACCAGAGGCCGTCGGCATTGCGACAACATGCCTTTCCGAGACTATCGGGGACGATATCCGTCTATACCTGGAACAATACCGCGCGGCAGCTGGAATCGCGGGGCTGCCGGCGATAATCCATGCCTCGACGCCCAGTTTCAGCGGAACCCACATGGAAGGATTCCACAAGGCCGTACAGGCCGCGGTTGAGTCGCTTGCGGAAAATACCGGGAGACACGGCGGCATCAATCTTTTGCCGGGTTTTCTTTCCCCGGCGGATCTCCGGTATCTCAAGGACGTTCTGGCCGAATTCGGGGCCGACTATTGTCTGCTTCCCGACTATTCAGAGACGCTCGATGGTGAGTCCTGGCCGGAATATCAGAAACTCTCTAAAGGCGGCACACCGATAGAGGCGATCAGAAAAATGGGAGGGGCTTCCGGAACCATTCAGTTTGGGCGGAGCCTTGCCGGACCGGCTTCGGCGGCGGGCTACCTGGAAACCTCATTTGGCGTTAAAGCCGTAAGTCTTGGTGTTCCCATCGGCATCAGGGAAGCAGATGCATTTTTCGACACACTGGAGAAGCTGACCGGCATGCCGACGCCGTCTAAGTATGTCCGTGAACGGGGGCGGCTTGTCGACTCTTATATTGACGGGCACAAATATACCTTCGGCAAGCGGGCGATTATTTATGGGGAAATGGATTTTGTAGCCGGTATGGCTTCTTTTTTATGTGAAATCGGGATCAATCCCGTTCTGTGTGCAACCGGCGCCGCTTCCGGAGATTTCCGGGAACTGGTTTCGCCGCTTATTTCCAATAATATTCAGGATACACGGATCGTGGACGACACCGATTTTGCCACTATGCTGGAGCTTTGCAGCGGCATGGAGGCGGATATCATTATCGGGAACAGCAAGGGATATTATCTTTCCCGGAGGCTGGGAATACCCCTCGTCCGTGTCGGCTTTCCGATCCATGACCGGATCGGCGCCCAGCGTATCGGGCATGTCGGATACGCTGGGACGCAGCAGCTTTTTGACCGGATTGTCAATGCTCTGATTGAGTTCAGGCAGGATGGCTCGTCAATAGGCTACAGCTACATGTGACGACCTCGTAAAAAGGCCGGATGCTGCGTTGCGCTTCATCCCTCGTCACTGCGGCGTACGCTAAGTACGCCTCATTCCTCGGTATTCGCTTGCCTGCGGTTTTTTTACGAGGTCGTCTGAAAATTGTTAATTGTGGGACATTTTACGAATCCATCCTATGTAATAAGGAGGAATGATATGGAATTTCAGGATCACCCCTGTTTTAGCGACAATGCCCGGCACCGCTTCGGCAGGATCCATCTGCCCGTTGCTCCTGCCTGCAATATGCAGTGCAACTACTGTCGCCGCGATTATGATTGCGTTAATGAATCCCGGCCGGGCGTAACCAGGGCGACTTTAACGCCGCAACAGGCGTCAAGATACCTGGAAACCGTCCTGAACAGGATCGGCAATATTTCCGTGGCGGGTATTGCCGGACCCGGTGACCCCTTTGCCAACGGTTTTGAAACAATTGAGACGCTGCGCCTCGTTCGGGAGAAGTTTCCGGATCTGCTGCTTTGTGTTTCGACGAATGGACTGGAGTTGACCAAGCATGTCGATGAACTGGCCGCTCTAAGGATAAGCCATGTCACTCTCACCGTCAACGCGGTGAATGAGGAAATCGGCAGCCGGATATACGCCTGGGCCAGGTTGGGAGGCAGGGTTTATCGGGGGATTGATGCGGCCGGGATCATCTTTGAAAAACAAATGGAAGGTATCCGGAGACTGAAGGAAAAAGGAATTATCGTCAAGATCAACACAGTGGTGATTCCGGGCGTTAATGACGGACATGTCGTTGAAGTGGCAATGGTCGTGTCGAAGATGGGCGCCGACATAATGAACTGCATTCCCATGTATCATGTTATGGGTACTGTTTTCGAGGGCATTCCACCACCGGCGGTTGAGGTCATGGAGAAAATAAGAAAAGAGGCGGGTGTCTATATTCCTCAGATGAGCCACTGTGTGCGCTGCCGTGCCGATGCGGCCGGAATGATCGGAGACAGGCAGAGTGAAGAGGCACAATCACTTTTAGAGAATGCTTCGCGCACGTGGGTTACGCCGGACAAGCCGTATGTTGCCGTAGCAAGTATGGAAGGATTATTTGTGAATCAGCATCTGGGCGAAGCGGCATCACTTTGGATATTTGGCGATCACGACGGCAAGATAGAAGTGATTGATCTCAGATCAACTCCTCCCCCCGGAGAAGGCCTGGAGAGATGGCGGAAAATGGCTGTTTTATTGCGTGACTGTAATACGGTCCTTGCAGGTGGAGTCGGGGCAAATCCCAAGACGGTTTTGGAACAATCCGGAATTAATGTTGTGGTCATGGAAGGACTGGCTATGGAAGGGGTCGAGCCGATTCTCAGAGGAGAAGAGATTCCAAAGATATTGCTGCGTCTGCCCGGGCGTTGCGGCATTGGAAAAGGGTGCAGTGGGACGGGCATGGGGTGCGGTTGAATCATATACCAAGTTGCATTCTTTGCCTAACTTTGTTGGCTGCGTCGTCGGCTTCCTCGACGTATCTTATAATACGCCTGCGGAGCCTCCTCCTTGCCGCCTCGTTATGTTTTGAATGCAACTTGGTATAAAAATACAGACGGAGGATAAAATGCAAAAACCAAAACATCATATTTTTGTGTGCGGGAGTTTTCGGGCGACAGGCGATTCTCAAGGCGTCTGCAACAAGAAAAATTCCCTGCAATTACTACAGTATATGGAGCGTGAAATCGCTGATCGGGGGTTGACCGATGTTATTGTTTCGAGTACCGGATGCCTTAAAATTTGCGATAAGGGCCCGGCGATGGTGGTCTATCCTGAAAACTGGTGGTATGGTAAATTTGAAAGTGAGGCAGCCATAGATGAGATCATTGATGCCCTTGAAGAAGGAAAACCTGCCTCAAGTTATCTTATAGCTTAATGAATAATTGTGAGATATGGATTTAATAATCAGAAAAGCGGGAAAAGATGATATTGATGCATTATCGGCGCTCCTCGGGAAACTCTTCTCCATGGAAACTGATTTTGTTGTCGATAGGGAAAAGCAAAAAGCAGGTCTGGAGCTTTTTCTGGCGGATTCAGACGATAGAATAATTTTTGTCGCT
>JBDKVD010000196.1:0-12064 GCA_039679325.1 Smithella sp. | reverse complement strand
CCGACCGTTAACAATCCCCCGGAAAGCATTAAAATGAGAGCAGAGTATCTATTCAATCCGCATAGAAAAGTCAAGATTAATTATATATTCGGCGTCTATCATAGTTAAAGCATCCCGAAATTATGATTGACGACCTCGTAGAAAGGCCGGATGCGCGCGTTGCGCTTCATCCCACAGCACTGCGGCGTACGCTAAGTACGCCTCATTCCTCGGCATTCGCGCACCTTGCCTGCGACCTCGCGTGCCCTTTAGGGTATTTTACGAGGTCGCCTGAGAATTGTTAATTTCACGACTTTTTACGCGTCCATTATGATTTATTGCGGGTTTCGATATAGCTTACAGCGTCTTTAATTCTTTTTTCTACACGATCCTTGCCCAGAGTAACCATGACTTCGTCAATGCCGGGACTCACGGTTTTTCCGGTGAGGGCGACCCGCAGCGGCTGAGCGATTACCTTGAACTTGATGTTGTGCTGCTCGGTAAAAGCCATGAGGAACTCTTCAATGCCCTTTTTGCTGAAATCCTGCACGGAGGATATCGCAGCGGCCATCGCCTGAAAATGGGCCGTCACGTCGGACACCAAAAATTTCTGTGCCGCCTGTTCCTCATATTGAACCTGATCGGTAAAATAAAAGTTCGCCATGTTGGCCATTTCCACCAGCGTTTTGGTGCGCGGCTGCAAATCGGCAATCACTTTTTGTGTGAATAAGGTATCGCCTGTTTCGATATGCGCCGGCCAAAGGGGTTTCATTTCTTCGCTTAACCGTTCGGGAGTTGCTTCCTTTATATAGTGTGCATTAAGCCAGAGTAGTTTTTCGGGGTTAAAAACAGCGGGTGATTTACCGACGGCTTCGAGCGTAAATAAATCGATGAGCTCCTGTGGCGAAAAAATTTCCTGATCGCCGTGCGCCCAACTCAAACGCACCAGATAATTGACGAGAGCCTCCGGCAGGTAGCCCATTTCTTTGTAGGCCATAACGGAGGTGGCCCCATGACGCTTGCTTAAGCGCGCTTTGTCGGAACCAAGGATCATTGGAACGTGGGCAAATTTAGGAACAGCAAAACCAAGAGCCTGATACATCAAAATCTGGCGCGGGGTATTGTTGACATGGTCATCACCGCGGATTACATGCGTAATATTCATCAGGGCGTCGTCGATGACCACGGCGAAATTGTAGGTGGGATAGCCGTCGCCACGCTCGATGATCAAATCGTCCAATTCATCATTATTAAAGGT
Source organism: Smithella sp. (assembly GCA_039679325.1). Lineage (GTDB taxonomy): Bacteria > Desulfobacterota > Syntrophia > Syntrophales > Smithellaceae > MVRV01. The sequence continues at coordinate 10,827 of JBDKVD010000196.1, read as the reverse complement.
GATATTACCCTTGATGAGGTCTTCCACAACTGTTATGCCGGTTTGTGCGCCGCGAAAACGCACAACGCTGCCCGGTGATTTTTTTAAATTTTTGTCGCGGCAGGTGCCGTCGTATTTAGGTTTTTTTCCCGTGGCCAGCGCCTCTTTTCTTTTGGCTTCCAGCTCTTCGGGTGTACAGGTGCAGTAGTAGGCTTTGCCTTCCTGCAGTAGTTTTTGAACCATTTCTCGATGCAGATCAACACGTTGCGCCTGGAAGTACGGCCCCTCATCCCAGTTCAGGCCCAGCCAGCTCATGGCGTCAAGGATTGCTTTTGTAGATTCGTCGGTCGAACGAATCTGGTCGGTATCTTCAATGCGCAGTACAAATTCGCCGCCGTTGTGGCGAGCGAAAAGCCAGTTAAAAAGGGCGGTTCGGGCGCCGCCGATATGAAGAAAGCCGGTGGGTGAAGGTGCAAAACGTGTTCTTATTTTTTCGGTCATCTTATTTACCTTGTTTTTTGCCCGCTTTATAGGATTGCCGGCGGTCTTTTGTCAAGCCGCATTTCCCCGATCTATTAATTATAATTTAAATTCTTCCGGCTGCTAAAATGTACTTGACAAGGGAGAAGATTTATAATTAGCTTATGCGCTTAACGCAGCCGGCGTAATTTATTGAGGCAGTTGAGTTTACATGACTAATTCTTTGAAAATTAACGTGGTTACAATTCCTGAAGAAGGCCGGAGCTTTGTTTTTTCCGGTGACGTTAAATGGTTTCAGGAAAGCTTTCCGAATAGCGGTGAAGTCGATTTCAGCTTGCAGAAAGTAGATGTAACCTGTCAAATAACCAAGGCTTCCAGCACTGTTTTTATTAAGGGCAGTATTTCCGCAATTATTGGTATTGCCTGCAGCCGTTGTCTGGAAGACGCCAGCCTGACTGTTGGCGGTGATTTTGCTTACACGCTGGTGCCGTTAACACCGGAAACTAGAGAAGATTTGGAACTTCAGGCCGAGGATTTGGAAGTAAGTTCTTATCAGGGCGATTTTATTGATCTTGCGCCGATTATTTATGAACAGATTATTTTGCAAATTCCGCTTAAACCACTTTGTTCCGAAGATTGTAAAGGATTATGCCCGCATTGCGGCACTAATCTGAATGTGGCTTCCTGTAATTGTGGCTTAGAGATTATCGATGACAGGCTGGCCGTACTAAAAAAATTTAAAATAAAACACTAATAAAGAGGATAAGTTATGCCATATCCAGTAAAACGACATTCCAAGACGCGACGCAACCAGAGAAGAGCGCACGATTTCTTGCAGGAGCCGGCAACATCCGTGTGTCCGCAGTGCAAATCGGTAAAAATGCCCCATCGTGTCTGCCCCAAATGCGGCACCTATAAGGGACGGGAAATTACACCGATTGAAGAACTCTCCTAACAGGAAGTTCCCCCTTTGATATCGTGATTTTTGTTGGTTCAATTTATCGATGTTGTCAACCTGCCGGGGCGGTGTGATGGATGACTGCCGGGCAGGTTTTTCAACTTTCTCCCTGCCGCGTCGGTATCTGACAAGTGCTTTTATTAATCTGTCTCTTAACACGGGTTCCTTGCCGGGGGCACGGTAATAACCGACTTTGTTGCGAAGGGCAGCAGGAAGATCTCGACTTAACTGTTTAATCGGAAATTGCTGTTTTAACGATAAAAATGGCAATTTCAAGTGTTCTTGAAGAAAAACCGCAATTACCCCGCCAGTTATGGCCGAGCATGACCTTATACCATTTCGCTTTCAAAGGATAACAAGCCGACGACCCGGCATACGCCAGGCAAGCTGCAGCCAACACAGTTAGCCGAAGAAAGCAAAGTAGTATTAATGAATATTGAGGCTCTTCATGCTGCCGGTGCCATTGATCTCAATACTATGAAAATTTCAGCCGGATAGAAAAAAGTAAGGAATTATTTTTGCAAAAAAGGTAAAAGGACACCACGTAATTCGATTTCCAATTGTAATAACCGACTTGAGGAGGGTTTTGCATGACGTTAGAAGAAAAAGTCATTAAACTTGTTATGGAGCAACTGGATGTAACGCTCGATGAGTGCGTTCTGGAAGCTTCTTTTATTGATGATTTGGGAGCAGATTCACTGGATCTGGTTGAGCTGATCATGGAAATGGAAGAAGTATTCGATCTGGAAATAGAGGATGAGGAACTGGAAAAGATTCGCACCATCAAAGATGTTGTTGATTTTCTGAAAGGCCAAGGCGTTAAATAATTTTTGGACAGGGTCGGCAAAATAGCCGACAATTATTGTTATTTTAGTTCTTTACGAGGTTATCAAGGTTTAAAGCAATGAAAAGGCGTGTCGTAGTAACCGGCCTTGGGGCAATAACCCCTTTAGGTAATTCAGTTCAGGAATCCTGGGAAAGTGCAATTGCGGGCAAATCCGGCGCAGGCCCGATCACAAAATTCGACAGCACTTCCTTTAATACTAAGATTGCTGCTGAAATAAAAAATTTTGATCCGTTGCAGTTCGTGGACAAAAAAGAAGTCCGCCGCTATGATGATTTTATCCTTTATGCGTTGGCAGCTTCCGAAATGGCCATGGCCGACGCCGCCCTGACTATCGGCCCTGAAATATCAACTCGAACCGGTGTTATTATCGGTTCGGCCATCGGCGGACTGGCTACACTGGAACATGAAAAAGAAGTTGTCTTGAAATCCGGTCCCCGAAAAATTTCTCCTTTTGCCATTCCCGCAATTCTGCCCAATTTAGCGTCCGGCCTTGTATCTATCCGCTTTGGTGCGAAAGGTCCCATTAACTGCGCTGTGACCGCATGCGCCGCCGGCACTTCGGCTATCGGGGATGCATATAAAACAATTGCCCATGGTGACGCCGATATTATGATCACCGGGGGGGCGGAAGCAGCGATAACAACTCTTGCCGTCGGCGGTTTTAATTCCATGCGGGCTTTGTCCCAGCGCAACGATGAACCGCAAAAAGCCAGCAGGCCGTTTGACAAGGAACGGGACGGATTTGTTATCGGCGAAGGAAGCGGCATTATTATTTTGGAGGAATTATCGGTTGCTCTCGCAAGGGGAGCTCGTATTTATGCGGAGCTCATCGGTTATGGTTGCACCTCTGATGCATTTCATCTGGCGGCGCCGCCGCCGGGACACGAAGGAGCCGCCCGCAGCATACTTACCGCTCTGAAGGATGCCGGTTTAAGCGAAACGGATATTGATTATATCAACGCTCACGGAACATCGACACCGCTCAATGATCTGTATGAAACACAGGCCGTGAAAAATCTTTTCAAAGAGCACGCTTACAAACTATTGATCAGTTCCACGAAATCCATGACCGGTCACATGCTGGGGGCAACAGGTGGAGTGGAAGCCATTTTTGCCGTTAAGTCCCTGGTCGAGGGTGTTATTCCACCCACAATCAATCTGGATAATCCCGACCCCGAATGCGACCTTGATTATGTTGCCAATATGGCCCGCAAACAGGAAATCAACACAGCCATGTCCAGCACCTTTGGTTTCGGCGGTGTCAATGCAGTATTAATATTTAAAAAATTTCACGATAAATGACTGTAGGAGGAATTTCTTTTCATGTCTTTTTTAGAAAAAGTTGATCCGGAAGTAAGTCGCGCCATCGAACTGGAAACACTCAGGCAAGCAGGAAAACTTGAGCTTATCGCTTCCGAAAATTTTGTCAGCGAAGCCGTCCTGGAGGCACAAGGCAGCATTATGACCAACAAATATGCCGAAGGTTATCCCGGGAAACGCTATTATGGCGGCTGTGAATTTGTCGATATCGTGGAAACTCTTGCCATCGAGCGTTGTAAACAGCTTTTCGGCGCAGACAATGTTAATGTGCAACCGCATTCCGGAACCCAGGCGAATATGGCTGTTTATTTTGCAGCCCTGCAGCCGGGTGATACTGTCCTGGGCATGAATTTATCACACGGCGGCCATTTATCACACGGCAGCCCGGCCAACTTTTCCGGCAAATATTATAAAGTCATTCCTTATGGCGTGGACAAAGATACGGAAACCATCGATTTTGCGGAAATGGAAAAACTGGCCAAAGAACATAAGCCGAAGATGATTGTTGTCGGCGCCAGCGCCTATCCCCGGACCCTCGATTTTGCGCGTTTCCGCAAGATAGCCGATGAAGTCGGCGCCGTCATCATGTCCGACATCGCCCATATAGCGGGGCTGGTGGCCGTAGGACTGCATCCTTCCCCCGTGCCTATGTGCGAATACGTCACATCTACAACGCATAAAACTTTGCGCGGCCCGCGCGGCGGATTGATTATGTGTAAGGAGCCTCAAGCCAAGATTTTAAACAGCCGCGTTTTCCCGGGTTCACAGGGCGGTCCGCTTATGCACATAATTGCGGCTAAAGCTGTCGCCTTTAAAGAGGCGCTGTTGCCCGAATTTAAAGAATATCAGCAGCAGATTCTGAAAAATGCGCAGGCGATGGCTGATGAGCTGAAAAATCAGGGTTTCCGTCTCGTTTCGGGTGGAACGGATAATCATTTGATGCTGGTTGATTTGACCGCTAAAGGCGTAACCGGCAAAGAAGTTCAGGAAGCACTCGACCGCGCCGCTATTACGGTAAATAAGAACGGCATTCCTTTCGATACCAAGGGACCGATGATTACCAGCGGAATCCGCATCGGTACGCCGGCGGTGACTACCCGCGGTATGAAAGAAAACGAAATGCGTCTGATCGCATCTTACATTGCCGATGTTGTTGCGAATATCAACGACGAAAACAAGATTCAGGCCATAGCCAAAGAAGTCAAAAAGCTTTGTGACCGGTTTCCTCTGTACGAGCACAGAATAAAACAAGGATAATTCCATTTCGCATTCAAAATGCAAAATGGAATAAGACAGCTTTGGGCTGTAAAGCCGGGCATGGAAAATGCGGGAAAATATGACGGAACTCAAAACAGCTCCACAAGATGCAGCGCCAAGGGGTAATCAACGCCCCGATTGGGATACGTATTTTCTGGATATAGTCGAGCTTGTTGCCCGACGCAGCACCTGCAGGAGGCGGGCAGTGGGTGCATCTCTGGTCTGTGACCGCCGCATTCTCGCTACCGGATATAACGGGGCTCCCTCGAAACTGGCGCATTGCCTGGACGTTGGCTGCCTGCGGGAGCAGCTTAAAGTTCCATCCGGCGAACGCCATGAATTATGCCGCGGCCTGCATGCGGAGCAAAATGTTATTATTCAGGCGGCGTTGCACGGAGTCAGCACAAAAGGTTCCACTCTCTACTGTACCAATCATCCATGTGTTATTTGTGCTAAAATGATTATTAACGCGGGAATTGCCCGCATCGTTATTCGCGACGGCTATTCCGACAAACTGGCGGCACAGATGCTTAAGGAAGCAGGTATTACAGTCAAGCAAATCTAAATCTCATACAGGGAAAAACCATGAAGTGCCCGTTTTGTGCACATGCCGAAAACAAGGTTATCGATTCGCGGATCAGTAAAGACGGCAAGGCCATCCGCCGCCGCCGGGAATGCATGGGCTGCGGCAAACGCTTTACCACATATGAATTTGTCGAAGATATCCTGCCGATGGTGGTGAAAAAGGACGGCCGCCGCGAAGTATTTGATCGCATGAAAATCCGCAACGGGGTGTTGAAGGCCTGTGAAAAGCGTCCGATAAGCATGGAGGCAATAGAGAAACTGGTGGAAAACGTCGAACAGGACTGTCAGGAATATCAGGGCGATGAGATTCCTTCCACTGTTATCGGTGAAAAAGTAATGAATGAACTCAAAACGCTCGACGGCGTTGCCTATGTCCGGTTTGCATCGGTCTACCGCCAGTTCCGCGATGTTGGTGAATTTATGGCGGAGTTGAATGATCTGTTAAGCAAGGATAAAACCTGAATTTATGTTTACGGGAATTGTGGAAGGTTTGGGCAAAATCAAGCGCCTGACGATGAAAGGCGCCGATGCTGTTTTGGAAATTGAGAGCGGCATCAGCTTGATCGATGTTAATATCGGTGACAGCATTGCCGTGAACGGCGCCTGTCTAACCGTTACGGCCAAAACGGAAAAGGCTTTCATTGCCGATGTTTCTGCGGAATCGCTGAGCAAGACAACGCTTAAACATTTGAAATCCGGAGAAAAAGTCAATCTGGAAAAGTCCCTGCGGGTCGGAGGTTTTATCGGCGGCCATTTTGTGCTGGGGCATGTGGACGGCACCTCTAGAATCCTTTCCCGGACGCAAAAGTCAGGCTCGCTCATTCTGGCTGTGGAAATGGATGAAAAGCTTGCGCGCTATATAGTGGAAAAAGGCTCTGTGGCGATAGACGGGGTGAGTTTGACGGTGAACAAGCTTGAAAAAGGCCGGTTTTATGTTAATATGATCCCGCATACCGCGGCCGTCACTGCATTAGAGGCGAAAAGAGAAGGAGAATGGGTTAATATCGAAACGGATGTTTTGGGTAAATATGTGGAAAAACTGTTGCAAACTCCGCGGGGAATAGATAAGGGTTTTTTAGAGGAACACGGTTTTCTATGACAACTTCGTAAAAAGTTCATTATTTACCAATTTGTAGATTATTAAGGATAAAATAAAATGGCGATAAGCAGTATTCAGGAAGCAATTGAAGACATTCGCAACGGGAAGATGGTAATTCTCGTTGATGATGAAGATCGGGAAAATGAAGGCGATCTTTGCATGGCGGCGCAGTTTGTGACGCCGGAAGCAATCAATTTCATGGCGCGTTACGGCCGTGGTTTGATTTGTTTAACAATAAATGAAGAACAGGCGGCCAAGCTCAATCTCCGGCCAATGGTGCAGGACAATCAGGCACGCTTCCAGACGGCATTTACGATTTCAATTGAAGCACGCAACGGCGTATCCACCGGAATATCGGCGGCGGATCGGGCCACAACTATTCAGGCGGCGGTGAATCCCGCAGCGAAGGCGGAAGATTTGGTCAGTCCCGGTCATGTTTTCCCGATCATCGCCCGCAAAGGTGGTGTTCTGGTGCGCACCGGACAGACCGAAGGTTCAGTAGATTTATGCAGGCTGGCCGATTTGACTCCCGCCGGCGTCATCTGCGAAATCATGAAAGATGACGGGACGATGGCGCGGATGGCCGATTTGGAAATATTTGCCGAAACGCACAACTTGAAGATTGTCACCATCGCCGATCTGATCGATTACCGGATGCAGAATGAATCCCTCATCCACAGAATGGCCGAAGCGAAAATCCCCACCTGCTTCGGCGGTGATTTTAAGATCATCGTTTATGAAAATGATGCGGACGACTGGCAGCACATAGCCCTGGTTAAGGGTGATATTACGGCGGATGACGAAGTGCTGGTGCGCGTTCATTCGGAATGCCTGACCGGTGATTTGTTTGGCTCGGAACGGTGCGATTGCGGCGATCAGCTGCACCGGGCAATGGCTATGGTGGAAAGAGAAGGCAAAGGCGTAATAGTTTATATGCGCCAGGAAGGCCGCGGAATTGGCCTGGTGAATAAAATTAAGGCTTATGCGCTGCAGGAGCAGGGACAGGATACGGTAGAAGCCAATCTTGCCTTGGGATTTAAGCCTGATTTAAGAGACTATGGCATCGGGGCCCAGATTCTTGTGGACCTGGGAGTGCGCAAGATGAAGTTGATGACCAATAATCCCAAGAAAATTGTCGGACTGGAAGGCTACGGGATTGAGATAGTCAAACGGGTTCCTATCGAAATAGACCCTAATGAAAATAATATCAGATACATGAAGACCAAGCAGGATAAGATGGGGCATCTTTTAAAACTCTAGCAGAAGGATGGTAAGTATTCATGCCGAAATTAATAGAAGGAAAAATTGTTGCCAAAGGAATGAAATTTGGCATTGTCTCCAGCCGATTTAACGATTTTATCTGCGGCAGGTTGATTGAAGGGGCTATTGATGCATTAACCAGAGCCGGAGCCGATGAGAAAGATATCGTTATTTGTAAAGTGCCCGGCGCCTTTGAACTGCCCCTGGCGGCAAAGAAGATGGCTAAAAGCAACCGTTTTGACGCAATTATTTGTTTGGGAGCCGTCATTCGCGGGGCTACCCCTCATTTTGAATACATCAGTGCCGAAGTATCCAAGGGCATTGCCAGTGTGGGACTCGAAACGGAAATTCCGGTGGTTTTTGGTGTTTTGACAACGGACAACATTGAACAGGCAATTGAACGCGCCGGGACGAAGTCGGGCAATAAAGGTGCGGATGCCGCCATGTCGGCAATAGAAATGGTGGATCTGCTTAAGAAGATATAATGAAACTTGGCTATTTCCAGGCAACTTTGAGTGAGAATGAACAAGGGGTTGCAACCACCCATGCGGGTGGCAAGTCCCCTTGTTCTCGTTTATTTCCGGCACTTTGCTGTCGGAGTTTGAGGTTTTAATGCACGCACGGAGAAAGGCACGAGAAGTTGCCTTACAGGTTCTTTACGGTCTCAATTTTGTAAATCTTGATGTTCAGAAGGCTCTGGATCTTTTCTGGGGTAATTTTACCGCTCCCAAAGAAGCGAAGGAATTTGCGGAATCTTTGGTGGAGGGCACCTGGAGCCACAGAGCAGAACTGGATATGTTGATTGCCGCCAGCTCGGATAACTGGTCGCTCGGCCGGATGCCCAAAGTAGATATCAGTATTTTACGCATGGCGGTGTTTGAATTTCTTTACTGCCCCGATATTCCACCCAAGGTTACTTTAAATGAAGCAATTGACCTGGGAAAAACTTTTGGTTCGGAAAACTCCGGTTCTTTCATTAACGGCATTTTAGATGCCATTAATTTTAAATTAGAAAAAGAAAATGCAAGTAACTCTTTCGACTGAATTCCCGGATGTACCCGCGCATGAATGCCTCGCACTGGGTATTTTTTCCGATGAAAAACCGCCGCGGGGTATTTGCGGTTTTATTGATTGGCGTCTCAATGGTTTTATTTCCCGGGAAATAAAACAGGGCAGAATAATTGGTAAATTCGGCGAAAAAGTAATTATTCCCTTTCCCGGAAGAATCAATACGGAAATTCTGCTGCTTTTCGGTCTGGGGTCGCTTGCAGAAAGTAATTACGATCGGATTTACACAGCGGCCTATTGTATTATTCAAGCAGTAGACAGGATGAGGCTCGCCGGTTTTGCTTTCGATTTACCCGGCGACAACCGCAGCGCTTTGACAACCGCCGGTATCGTGGAAACCATGCTAACCGGATTTTTTGATTATTTGTCTAAAGATGTAGAGAAACTTACCAATATGACCTCCTGCATCGTCACTTCCACCGACAACGCAAAAAAAATATCCATCGGCATCCAAAATTTCAAATCTCGCGTCAAGGACATGGGCAGCATTGACGCCGGCGCCTTGGAAGATAGTTTTGCCTGAAACATCCCACATCAGGGCGTCATGACAAATTTTTGTTCATCGCGCGGAACGTACCATTTGATGAAATTGTATTCCAGGCCGATGGGCGCAGGTTCAATGCCGCGAAAACGTTTGTTAATAATAGTCAATTCGTCCGGTACATAGAGAAATGTATAGGGTTGATCTTCCGCCACGATTTCCTGGAACCGGTCGTAATATTTTTTTCTTTCCTTCTGATTAAAAGTACTGCGGCCCCGCTCCAGCATCTCATCCACTTCTGTATTCTTGTAAGAAATGAAATTCAATTCTTCCGGCGCCGTTTTGCTGGAATGCCAGACATCGTAGGCATCAGGATCAGGCGGGATTGTCCAGCCCAGAATAACGGCGTCGAAACGCCGCTTAGTGATAAAATCATTAATAAAAGCCGCCCATTCCAGTACCCGTATTTTTACCGTAATACCCACTTCCGCAAGCTGTCTCTGGATTATCTCCGCGCATTTCTGCCGTGTTTCATTGCCCTGGCTCAAAACCAGTTCAAAAACAAACGGTTTGCCGTCTTTTTCCAGAACCCCATCGCTGTTGGTATCCCGCCAGCCCGCCTCCGAAAGAAGCTCTCTGGCTTTTTGTGGATTGAAATTATAGATTTTTACATTCCCGTTGTAGGCCCAGGTGCCCGGTTTGAAAGGCCCCGTTGCCGGTTTTCCCAGTCCTAAAAGCACGCCGCTGATGATCTCTTCTTTGTTAATTGCATAAGATATCGCCTGCCTTACTCTCCTGTCGGTAAAAAGCGGGTTTTTTAAATTATATCCAAGGTAAGTGTAGGCGAAGGCCAGATGACGGTATTTGTTGAAGTTGTTTTGGAATAATTTGTTTTCCGTCTGTCTCGTGAATTGCAGGGGAGACAATCCGGAAATGTCAATTCCCTGGCTGCGCAGTTCGAGAAACAATGTGGCCATATCCGGAATAATGCGGGTAATATAACCGTCTATATAAGGCCTGCCTTCAAAGTAATCGGAATTGGAAACCAGGACGATTTTCTGACCGGCTACCCATTCCTTGAACTTGTATGGGCCGGTTCCAATCGGATGGCGGGTAAGCGGGCTGCGGGTAATATCAACGCCTGCCAGAAGATGTCGAGGCAGAACTGCCGCCCCCCAGCTGATCAGCGCCGGGGCAAAAGGTTTATCGTACGTTACCCGGAAGGTGTAGTCATCCAGGACTTCCGCTTTTTTTACTTTCAGAAAATCACCGGCATAAGCCGTGGGAGTTTTAGGGTCAATCGTTACCTGATAAGTATAAAGGACATCGGCGGCGGTAAAAGGCCGGCCGTCATGCCATTTGACGCCTTTGCGTAAATAAAAAGTTATGATCAAACCATTTGGGGAAATATCCCATGACTCGGACAAGTCACCGATGATATTCATGTTTTTGTCATACTTAACCAGGCCGTTATAGACCAGACCGGCAATGTC
>JBDKVD010000195.1:0-23382 GCA_039679325.1 Smithella sp. | reverse complement strand
GGCGCTTTAGTTCAACAGCAAAACTTCTTCGGTGCTTCATAGCAAGTTCCTTTCTCCCTCTACAAGGGAATCTGGTTCCTGCCAACTACTCTAACATATTTTGTCCAACTTGGGGGGTGCAGTCCATAGTTTGATTGTCCACATCAGGAGGTGTTAAGGCGTTGTTTTCCAAATTAAGGAGGTCATTGATGAATATTTTTTCCGAAGATGAAGGAATGCATTACGAAGGATACTGCATAAGGCCGCCAAGTGAGGCCGACAGCATCCTTTTACAGGTAACTCTCGGTTGTTCACATAACCGATGCACCTTTTGCGGTACATACCGCGACAAGCGCTTCAAAATTAAAGATGAAAACATTATCCTTAGCGATCTCCGGTATGCAGCCCGTCATATGTCCCATAAGGATCGCCTCTTTCTAATGGACGGTGACGTTCTGATTGTGCCCCAGAAGAGGCTGATCCGGATGCTGGAACAGATAAAGGAGCACCTGCCGCAGGTAAAGCAAGTCGGCGCTTATGCCAATGTCAAGAGTATCAGAAAGAAAACGAAGGAAGATCTGGAGCAGCTGCGTCGTCACAACCTTAGTATGCTGTACTACGGTGTCGAAACCGGCGACGATGAAATCAGAGAGGCGATAAAAAAGGGCTCCACAGCTGCAAACTGTGTTGAGATGGGGCGGAAATTGAAGGAGGCGGGGTTCAAGGTGTGGGTTACGGTTCTTCTGGGGATCGGCGGCCGCGAAAAATCGCTTCAGCACGCCCGAGCTACGGGTGAAGTGCTTAGTGCCATGGATCCGGATTTTGTCGGGGCGTTGACCGTGATGCTCATTCCCGGGACTCCGCTTTATCAGGATTTCAAGAACGGCACATTTCAACTTCCCGATCAAGCCGGAATGCTGCGAGAATTGCATGAGATGCTCACCTACACGAACCTTAGCCGGGGATATTTTTTCTCCAACCATGCTTCCAACTATCTGCCGATCAAGGCAAAACTGCCCAGCGGCAAGCAAAAGGCCCTGGATTTGATAGAAGCGGCCCTGCAGGGAGAAATAAGATTGAAGCCGGAATGGATGCGGGCCTTGTAACACCAGGTTGCATAAAAAGCATCAGCTTTGGCCAACCACCCCCGACCGCCGCCAGAAGACTGTGTCGCAATTCATTTTATGTCATTTCGAAGCAAAGCGAGAAACCTTTATTTCAATAAATTCAAATAATTAAGATTCCTCACATACGTTCGGAATGACAATTACGATAATTATGACACATCCGCCGGCGGGGGACATGCTCCGCCGGCATATTGTCCATCCGTTGAGGAAGCCGACGACCCGGCATGCGTCAGGCAATGGGGGAGGTTTTTCCTTGACAACCGAAGACCATACAGTTGCTGGTCCGCCTTTTCATTTGATTGTTTCAGCCAAATTAACCAGTACGCGGTTCACCGCGTCGAGACGTACCAGCCCGGAGCGCGGGTATTCAATGTCGAGGATGACATAGAGGACACAGGCAATAATTGCAGCCAACAGGATATGGTAAATGTACCCGCGGCCTTTGTAGACGCCGGCGCGATATCCGGTCAGTCCGGCACAGGTAAGGGCGATGACAAACAGCATGGCCCATATAAGCAGCGGAGGGTGTGTCTGTATTGCGACGGTGCGAGTAGTCACGATGTCAATCATCTCATTAAGCGCAGGGAGGAGGAGTAGGCGTGCAGATTGATATTGTGGATCGGCACTTCCCGCTATCGCATAAGCCCAAATTTCTTTTTGGAGTGCGCCGGCCCTCGCAAGCTCTTCTCTCATTGCCGCGTCGTCATTAAGTCTTTCGTACAAGGCGGCTCGCGAAATTGCATAAGCCCGAAATTTCTCGCGTAATGCAGTCTGGGAAGCAACCGGCAGCAGATCCAAGCGAAGATATGCCGTTCCTATAGCATTTGCCTCTTGCACGATTAGTTGTCGTCGCACATCGAAACGTGAATAGGCTCCCGAGAATGTAAATGCGATCAGAAGCCCCAGGAGAGCAAAAACCGCACCGATAATGGCACTGGAGACTTCCGTCTGAAAGCCCTCTTCTTGCAGCCTGCTGCGGCCAAGTCGGCAGCAAACGATGGAAAGTAATGACATCCCGAGGAAGAGAAAAATGCATACCATCTCAGTTATAAGTATCCTGTTCATATCTGGTTCTCACAACCTCAAAGGATTATCGCTATAAACCTCTTATTCCAAGGCGCATTCTTTGCCTGACTTTGTTGGCTGCATCATGCTTTGAATGCAAATTGATATGAATTAAAACCTACACATTACTGCGAGGAAAGTCAAATATTGAAGATGCAAGTGCATCTTCCCCGCATGCACAAGCAGGATGCACCGCCACTTGTATCAGGAATATTGGATTCAAGTCTTGACGTCATGAACCTTTTCAAGTAATAAACCATCACAATTTTTATCAAGGAGTTCAACATGAAAAATCATTCTATTCTCAAATATATCTTCGGGTTGCTGTTGTCTCTGATATTCATCATCAGCACAACGGCACAGGCGGCGGATACCATTAAAATCGGCATCGCCGGCTCCCATTCCGGCGACCTGGCCTCTTACGGAGTACCCACGGTCAGGGCGGCCCAGTTGGTAATCGGAAATATCAACGCCAAAGGCGGCGTAATGGGCAAGAGAGTGGAACTGGTAATCGAGGATGATGCCTGCAAACCGGAGCTGGCCACAAATGTTGCCACGAAACTTGTTTCCGCCAGAGTTCACGCCGTTATCGGCCATATCTGCAGCGGTTCGACCAAAGCGGCTTTACGCACTTACAAAGACGCCAAAATTATTGTCATTTCACCCTCGGCAACCAACCCCGAGCTCACCATGTCCGGTCAGTATCCTAATTTCTTCCGCACAATCGCTCCCGACGACACGCAGGCCAAACTGGCTACCAGCTTTGCGCTGCAGACACTGAAGTTCACCAAATTTGCAATTATTCATGATAAAGGCGACTACGGCAAAGGGTTTGCCGAGTATGCCTACAAATTCATTAAAAGTTCAGGAAAGGCACAAGTTGTGCTCTATGAAGGAATCACACCCGGCGCGGTGGATTATTCGGCCATTGTCCAGAAAATAAAATACGCCAAAGCCGACGCCGTAATTTACGGCGGTTATCATCCCGAAGCTGCTTCCATTGTGCAGCAAATGCGTAAAAAGGGGATGAAAACCGTCTTTATCTCCGACGACGGCGTCAAGGATCAGACCTTTATTAAAGTAGCCGGATCCTATGCCGAAGGTGTCTATGCCTCCGGCCCCAAAGACACGACTAAAAATCCCCTGGCTATAGCGGCCATTGCCGAACACAGAAAGGCATACAGGTCGGAGCCGGGAGCGTTTTATCTGAACGCTTATGCCGCTGTTCAGGCGGTTCTCAACGCCATGAATAAGGCCAAATCAACAGAATACAATGCAGTTTCCAAAGCTTTGCGCACCTATCAGACGGATACCCCTTTGGGAAAAATTAAATTCAATAAACAGGGAGACGCCGTCGGCGCAGGTTTTTCCATGTATCAGGTACGCAAAGGAGCATATGTGGAGCTAAAATAGATGAATTTTTTTTGGGATTTATTTCTGGGCGGTATTACCCGGGGCAGCATTTACGCTCTGATCGCCCTGGGCTATACCATGGTTTACGGTATTCTCGAGCTGATTAATTTCGCCCACGGTGAAATATACATGATCGGTGCGTTCACCGCTCTGATTGTGGCTTCCATTCTGACCATGCAGGGTTTGACCGGCATCTCCGTCCTGCTGCTGGCAACAATTATCGCCGTCCTTTACGCCTCAGCCTATGGTTTTTCCGTAGAAAAAATCGCTTACAAACCCCTGCGTCAGGCTCCCCGGCTTTCACCGCTGATCAGCGCCATCGGCATGTCTATTTTCCTGCAGAATTATATCATGCTCGCCCAGACATCCGATTTCCTGCCCTTTCCGGACCTGCTGCAAGAATTTGAGCTGCCGGAAACTATCGCCGAATGGATCGCCCCGTCGGAATTTATGATCATCTTTACAGCCGCCCTGCTGATGATTTGCCTTACACTGATTTTAAAATTTACCAAAATGGGTAAAGCCATGCGCGCCGTGGCGCAGGATCGCGAAATGGCGATGCTTCTCGGCATTAACGTCGACCGGATTATTTCCCGCACATTCATCATCGGCTCCGCCCTTGCCGCCATCGGTGGTGTTCTGATTGCTTCCCATGTCGGTAGAATTAACTTTTACATCGGGTTTGGTGCAGGCATTAAAGCCTTTACCGCAGCCGTTCTGGGCGGCATAGGCAGCATTCCCGGCGCCATGCTGGGCGGTCTGATTCTGGGACTGACCGAAAGTTTCGCCACCGGTTATGTATCCAGTGATTATGAAAACGTTTTTGCCTTTGCCCTGCTGATCCTGATATTAATTTTCAAGCCGGAAGGAATTCTGGGCCGTTCCTCCCAGCAAAAGGTATAGACCGGAGAAAAACGATGAAATTTGTCGAAGAATTAAAAAAATCGTTTTTTATAGCTCTGGGGCTGATCCTGCTCACCTTCCCTATCATGGTAGTGCAGGTTAATACCATTGAAAATATAATTGTCTGGCGCTGGCGCAATTTAATTTTTGTCGGGCTGGGCGGATTTATACTTTCTTTCTTTTGGCTGCTTTTCCAGAAGAAGAAAGGCGACGCCATTGCACAAGCACCGGCAGGTCATTCGCGGCTGCATCGTATATTGGATGAACCGCGTCTTTACCGCCCCGCCCTGATCATTATTGCCTTCTGCGCTCTGATATTCCCGTTTGTTTTCTCCCACTACCAGGTCAATATTATGACCACAGCCCTGATCTATGTCATGCTGGGACTGGGATTAAATATCGAAGTGGGGCTGGCAGGTCTGCTGGATCTGGGCTATGTGGCTTTTTATGCTGTCGGGGCCTACAGCTATGCCCTGCTCAATTATCATTTCGGTCTGGGCTTCTGGACTGCTCTGCCGGTAGGCGCATGCCTCGCCGCCTTTGCCGGTATTATGGTCGGCTTCCCCGTGCTGCGTTTGCGCGGCGATTACCTGGCCATCGTTACGCTCGCCTTTGCTGAAATCATCCGCCTAGTCCTGGAAAACTGGAATACCTTTTCCTTCGGTCCCAGCGGCATCTCCAATATCCCGCGCCCCGGCTTATTCGGTATCAAACTGACGCCGGAACAATCCGCCATCTACATGTACTTTTTACTGATCTTAATGTGCATTTTTACTATTTTTGTCATCCATCGCCTGCAGCACTCGCGCATCGGACGCGCCTGGGTTGCTCTGCGCGAGGAC
This sequence comes from Smithella sp., assembly GCA_039679325.1. GTDB lineage: Bacteria > Desulfobacterota > Syntrophia > Syntrophales > Smithellaceae > MVRV01. The sequence goes on along the minus strand of JBDKVD010000195.1, from coordinate 18,053 downwards.
GAACTTGCCTGCCAGGCCATGGGCATTGATAAAACAAAAGCCAAGCTTGCCGCCTTTGCTCTGGGCGCAACCTGGGCGGGCATTGCGGGCGTCCTGTTTGCCGCCAAAACAACCTTCATCAATCCGGCCAGTTTTACTTTTCTCGAATCGGCCATGATTTTATCCATTGTCGTCCTGGGCGGCATGGGGTCTGTTGTCGGCGTCGTTATTGCCGCGCTGGCCCTGATTCTGATTCCTGAATATTTGCGCGTATTCAGCGATTACCGGATGCTCCTATTCGGTGCGGCGCTGATTATAATGATGATCTTCCGTCCCCAGGGCATTCTGGCTGACAGACGCAAAAAATATGAATTTCACAAACTGCAATCCGGCGAGGGAAATTGAACGGGATTTTTATGGATAATGTTTTAGAAGTAAAAAATCTGTCTATGAATTTCGGCGGTATCAAGGCATTGGACCGTGTCTGCCTGGAAATTAAAAAAAATCAGATCGTCGCCCTCATCGGCCCCAACGGTGCAGGGAAAACTACGCTGTTTAACTGTCTGACGGGGATTTACACGCCGTCTGAAGGCGACATTTTAGTGCATACGGCCCAGGGTAAATCCCGGCGCATCAACGGAATGAAAATCAATTCGATTACCAAGCTGGGCTTGGCGCGCACCTTTCAGAATATCCGCCTTTTCGGGGGAATGACCGTTTTGGAAAACGTTATGATCGGCCGCCACTGCCGCACTCATTCCGGGATTACCGGGGCGATATTCCGTCCGAAAAGCACCCGCGATGAGGAAAAGGATATAGTGAATCAAAGTTATCGCATCCTCGAATATATCGGGCTCACTGCGTATGTCAATGAACTGGCCGGAAATCTGCCTTACGGAGCACAGCGGCGGTTGGAGATTGCCAGGGCATTAGCCTGCGATCCGCAGATCCTGCTTCTGGACGAGCCGGCGGCGGGAATGAATCACATGGAAACCAGAGAACTCGAACAGTTGATCATCCGGCTTCGGGAAGAACGGCATCTATCCATACTGTTGATCGAACACGACATGAAGCTGGTCATGAACCTGGCTCAGAATATTTTTGTTCTTGATTACGGCGAGGAGATCGCCCGCGGAACGCCTGCGGAAATCACCAGTAATCCGGTGGTTATTGAAGCCTATCTGGGAGTGCAAAACGATGCTCAAGTTAATTGATGTAGAGACACGCTACGGCAATATTCGCGCACTTCAAGGCATCTCTCTGACCGTGGGAGAAGGAGAAATTGTCGCGCTGATCGGCGCCAACGGCGCGGGAAAGACGACGACCCTGATGTCCATTTCCGGCATTGTTCCCGTCAGCGCCGGACAGATACTTTTCAACGATCAGCCTATCGAAAAAGAGGATCCCGACAGAATTGTCGCGGCCGGCATCTCGCAGGCACCCGAAGGCAGAAGAATTTTCCCCGGCCTGAGCGTAATGGAGAATCTGGAACTGGGCGCTTTTTTGCGCAAAGATCACGGACAAATCAGAAAAGACATAAAATATATTTTTAAATTATTCCCTATTCTGAATAAACGCCGACACCAGGCAGGCGGCACTTTAAGCGGCGGTGAACAGCAAATGCTCGCCATATCGCGGGCGCTGATGGCCAGACCGAAGCTGCTGCTACTGGATGAGCCATCGCTGGGGCTGTCTCCGCTGATGACTAATCAAATCTTTGAAATGATCAGGATAATCAACACCGAAGTGCGTATGACTATTTTTCTGGTAGAGCAAAACGCCAACATGGCGCTGAAAATGTCGCATCGCGCCTACGTGATGGAAAACGGCACCATTACCCTCGAAGGCAACGCCGCCGATTTGCTGAACAACGATGCCGTTAAAAAAGCTTATTTGGGGATTTAGCAGGCTAATGCAAGAAAAATAGTTGCCACCCTATCCTGTCTTCCCGAACACGAAAAGGGCGCAAAGATATTAAAAAAATCGTCAAAATCAGCTTGTTTTGTATCTTGCGGCCGCAATTTCCGGAATTTCCATTGACAGGCTTTTTCGCATTACCTATACTTTTCATCAACAAACATCTAAAAAAACAGAACCAACCGCGGATCCGGTCTTTTTTGTAAAAGATAAATTTTAACCAACCTCACTAAAAAGGATTAAGCATGAAAGTTCTGGTTATCAACAGCGGCAGTTCTTCCATCAAATACGAGCTTTTCGACTTAAACACGGAAACATCGATCTTGAGCGGCGCCGTGTCGCGCATCGGCATGGAGGGAGCTGATCATTCCTGCACCTGCGGCGACAAAACAAATGTGACGAAGATTGAAGTCCCGGATCACCTGGCGGCGCTGGGCTATATTCTGAAAGCCATAACAGGCATGGAAGGCACGCCGGTCAGAAGCCTTGCTGAAATAAACGCCGTTGCGCACCGCATCGGGCACGGCGGTTCGCTGTATCGCGGCCCCGTGGTTATTGACCGGAATGTGATCGACGAAATCCGGCGGCTCATTCCGCTGATGCCTCTCCATCACCCCGCAATGCTGGCCGGTATCGACGCCTGTCAGAAGGCATTGCCGGATGTGCCGCATGTGGCCGTTTTCGATACTGCATTCCACCGCACAATTCCGGACGAAGCGGCAATTTACGGCCTCCCGCACAAGTACTTTGCCGGCGGAATCAAAAAATTCGGTTTCCACGGCAATTCCCACGAATATGTCGCGCTAAAGGCGGCCGGGTACCTGGAAACACCGCTCAGACGACTGAATATCATCTCCTGCCATCTGGGAAACGGCGCCAGCCTCTGCGCCATCCAGCGCGGACATTCCATCGACACCAGTATGGGATTCAGTCCGCTGGAAGGGCTGATCATGGGCACGCGCGTTGGAGATCTCGATCCCGGTATTATTCCCTACCTGATGCACGAATACAATCTCGACATAGACGCACTGAACAAAATTCTGAACAATGAAAGCGGGTTGCTGGGAATTTCGGGTGTCAGTTCCGATATGCGGGAAATCATCGCTGCCGCTGAAAAAGACCATGCGCATGCCCTTCTGGCCATCAAAGCTTTTTGCTACCGTATAAAAAAATATATTGGAGCATACCATGCCGTACTGGGAGGCGCGGACGCACTTATTTTTACAGGAGGCATCGGCGAGCACAGCCGTGGAATCCGCGCGCGTTGCGTGCAGGGCCTGGAAAAACTGGGCTTCGCCATCGACAAGGTGCGCAATGAGCGTTGCGGCGTCAGAGCGGACAACCCCGTATGCGATATCAGCGCCCGCTATACAAATACACATATACTCGTTGTGGCGACGAATGAGGAACTGATGATTGCCAGACAATGCGCCCAGGCACTGGATTATAAGAGCTCCATCAAACACCACATCCTGTCGACGGACAGGCGGCCCATCCGTGTTTCAGTTTCCGTGCGCCACACACATTTGAGCAAGCCGGATGTGGAAGCGCTTTTCGGACCGGGACACGTGCTCACGCCGAAGTCCCGCCTCTTCATCGACAGCGAATTTGCCGCCAATGAAACCGTTAATCTGATCGGTCCCCACGGCCGGGTTGACAACGTCCGCATCATTGGTCCGGAACGCGCGCGAACGCAAGTTGAGATATCCCGCACTGAAGAATTCCTGCTCGGCATTGACGCACCCGTGCGGGAATCCGGAGATCTCGACGGAACACCCGGCATCATTCTGGAAGGTCCGGCCGGCCGAATTGAGATTCCGGAAGGCGTTATATGTGCGATGCGTCACATTCACATGACGCTGGAAGATGCCGAAACCTACGGGGTAAAGAATAAAGACATTGTCATGGTCCGCATTGAAGGAGATCGCGACCTTATTTTCGGTGATGTGCTGGTGCGCGTCAAACCGGAGTACAAACTGGAAATGCACATCGATACGGACGAAGCCAATGCCGCCGAACTGCCTCCTGTATCGGAGGGTTATCTGGTGCGCATCGAAACGCGCCGCTAACCGGTTATTTCAGCAAATCAGACGGAAAGTAATTTTTAAACCGCATTGACAACCTGTTTGCCACTCCATCGAATTTGTGGTAGAGAACCCCACGCTTTCAAAGGATAAGGAGTGGTGATGACAGATCTATTTCAGGATAAAGTGGCGATAGTTACGGGCGGCGCCTCCGGGCTCGGACTATCTTTGTGTGAGGTATTATGCCGACGAGGCGCTCATGTCATTGTGGCGGATATTGATGACGCACCGGCGCAAAAACTCGCCGCGGCCATATGTGCGAAAGGCGGTCGGGCACGCGCCGCGCACGTAGATGTTGCCGACTTTAATCAAGTGGAAAAGCTCGTCTCCGACACGGTCTCTGAATACGGACACCTTGACTATATGTTCAACAATGCGGCCGCCGCCGCAACCAGGGGGGAACTTCGGGACGTTTCACTCGAGCCCTGGTACCGGGCAATGGACATAAATATGTTCGGAATCCTGCATGGTACAATCGCCGCCTACTCGGTCATGATCCGGCAAGGCTTTGGACACATCGTCAACACGGGGTCCATAGCCGGCCTGGTCAGCTTTCCAACTAGCATCCCTTACGGGGCGTCAAAAGCGGCGGTGGTAAACCTTTCCGTGGCCCTGCGGGCGGAGGCGGAAGAGCTGGGCGTTAAAGTCAGCGTCGTCTGTCCCGGTCCGATCCACGGCGAAGAACGCAAAAACGTCAAACTGATAGGCACCGAAAAGGCGGCGGAACTTATGCTGAACGGCGTGGAGCGCAACAAAGCCATTGTTGTATTTCCCATGCTGGCCCGTGTCCTCTGGTGGCTGTACCGGTTATCTCCAAATCTATTGCTCTCTTTTGGGCGCAAATTTATGCGGGATTTTCGCCGCCGGCACAGAACGGGTCCCGAAGCGCCAAAAGGTCGCAATTAAACAGCGTTTACACTCAGCTGTTTTAACATCAAAAAAGCAATGCCATTAATTCTGTTTTAATATTGGCCTTTTGTATAAAAAATTGTTTCACTGGCACGTTTCTTGACTCTATCAACACAATAAGTATTTTTGAACCGAAATAATACATTCAATATATAACATTGATCCGGTGAATAAGTTGATACAGGCACCGCTAAACAAGAAAGAGATTTTAATGAAAAGTTGCTCCAGGATGCCCGCCATCGCCGTACTTCTCTGCTTTCTGTTTATCCTTTACAGTGCACCGGTTTCAGCTTTGACAGAGGATACCCCAAACAGAACGGGTGAAACGACCCTGCGAAAGGCGGGCCTGGATGAATGCATCCGGGAAGCACTGCAAAACAATCGGCGCCGTCCAGCTTCGCGATTTGCAGTCGAGATGGCTGAAGCGCAGCACCGCCAGGCGCTTGCCGGTTATTGGCCGCAGATCAGCGTCAAGGGTGGCTACCAGCGCATGGATGAGGAAGCAAATTTCTTATTCCCGGCCCGTTCGTTCTCGATGCCGTCCCAGACAATTACCATCCCCGGACTTGGCGCCATTCCGATTCCCCAACAGGACGTCAATATTCCAGCACAGGATGTCAAGTTGATGGACAGAGACTCCTTTACCGCCTCCGTGGAGGCCACCTGGCTTCTGTACGACGGAGGTATGCGTAAAGGTTACCGCGAACAAGCCAAGGGCCTCGTGGAAATGATGAAGCAGGAAGCGCGGCGTACTGATCTGGAGATCGTCGACAGCGTCAAGCGAATGTATTACGGAGCAGTACTGGCAGCTCAACTTCATCAGGTCGGAAATGATACGCTCGCCCGCATGGAGGCTACTCTTACTCTAACGGAAACGATGTATAAAGAGGGCGGTGGAAAAGTGAAGAAGACCGACTGGCTCGACAACAAAGTCATGGTTGAGTCACTGCGCTCCATGGTTGCCCTGCTGGAGAAGAATGAGTTGATGGCTCAGGCGGCACTGGCTAATACCATGGGTCTGTCCTGGAATTCCAGTATGAAGCCCCTTGATAAGGAAATACCCTACGTACCGTTCGTAAGCCCTTTGGATGGGCTCGTAGGCAACGCTTACCGGTTCAATCCCGACTGGAACAAAATCGAGGCTGGGTTACACGCCGCCCAAGGCGGCATACGTACAGCTGAAAGCGGGCATTATCCCAAGCTGGCTTTAACCGGGCAGCTGCACAGATGGTGGAACGACTATGAAGCCGGTCTGACAACCGACCAGAACAAGAAAGGCTGGACCGTCGGTGTAGGTATCGAAATTCCGCTCTTTAATGGATTTCTGACGCAGAACAAAGTAGTAGAAACCCGCGCCCGGATGGCTAAAATTAAAGAGGAGCAACTCCTCCTGAAGGAAGGCATCGGCCTCCAGATTCGAGACACGTTCCTCGCTATGAACGCCGCCGAGAAATCACAGCAGGCAACACTGGACGCCATGAACGCCGCCGAGGAGAATCGGGACTTGAACACACGCGCCTACCAGCACGAGCTGGTGGAAACCGAGAAAGTAATCCGCGCGCAGTTGATGGAAGCATTGATGGCCGCTCAGCATTACAAGGTGCGATATGACCATGCTGCCCTCCAATCGCAGTTGAACCTGCTGGTGGGAACCGAGGTGCTCAGGAGGGTCGACGGACGGTGAGAGGCGGCGTTACAATCCGGTCTTTGCGAAAGACGCAAGCTAAAAGATTATGCCTTCTTCTGGCTCTCTGCTTTGGTGCGGCTTTGACGGCCGCTCTCTTGGGCGCAACGAATGGATTCTCCAGCGTCGGCAGACCGAACCTGCTTAGGGTCGGTTTCTCTTCGGCCACGTTCACAAAGGTCAACGAAAACGACGTAATGGCCGCACTCAAGGTCTGGCTGCACATGCTCGCCAAAGAACGCGGCATTCCCACCGACCCCCAGCCCCGCCTGTTGAACGGTCTGCAAGCGATCCGGGAGAGTGTTCGGGGCAATTTCGTGGACGCCGTGGCACTTAACACGGATGAATACTGGAAAATCCAGGATACGATGGACAGACGAATCTGCATCGTGGGACTTAACGAAGGAAGGCCCACGGAAGAATATATCCTCCTGACTCATCAGCAAAGCGGCATCAGGCGGATCGCTGACCTGCGTGGTCACAGTCTTGTCTTCTTCCAGAGTCCACGGATGAGTCTGGCCTCAGTCTGGATGGACACGGTTCTTGTCCAGGGCGGTTTCCGGCGCACCGTTGAGTTCTGCCAAGTGACACATGCCATCAAACTTCAGGATGCGGTACTCCCCTTATTCTTCCGGAAGATCGACGCCTGCGTGGTGACTCGCCGCGCTTTCAAAACCATGAACGAACTTAATCCGCAAATTAGCCAGCAACTCCGGGTGATTGCCTCCTCGCCGGAAGTGGTACCGGCGCTTTTTGCCTTCCGCCAAAATTACAACGATCCAATCCGGGAGGAGATCATTTCGCAATTGGAAAAGATTGTATCTACTCCGGCCGGTGCACAGTTCTTAACGCTCTTCCAGGCTGGTTCTTTGAAGGCATTGCCAACATCCTGCCTCGGCAGCGCGTTTGATTTGCTGTCCAGGCACAAGCGGTTGTGCGGACAGACGAAAACCGTCAAAACCGGCGGCGTGGGCACAACAACAAGAAAGTGAGGCGCAACATGAGGGCTCTTAATCAGATATTCGCTACGCAAGCAACGCCCGCAGGCGGAAGTCCGCTGATGCCCCGCGACAGGTTTCGTCTCCCCCGCCTTGGGATTATTGCCTCCGGCTTACAGCTGTCCAAGTGGCTGATTGTCTGTCTGTGCGGGGTCATTTCGCTGAGCGGCAGCGGCGCAGCGGAAACGCCTTCACCACCATTCCGTATCGGTTTTTCCAGCAGCATGTTCTCGGATGTTAACGAGAACGACGCCAGGGCCGCTGTTAAAGTCTGGGGACAGATGATCGCCAAAGCACGCAATGTCCCCACCAATCCTACCCCCCTTATTTTCAAGAATGAGGATGAGGTGCTGCAATCCTTACAGGAGAAGAAAGTGGATGCTGTGGCCATTGTCATGCCTGAGTTTGCCAAGCTTCAGCGGAAAGTCCGCTTCGCACCGATTTTCCTGACTTCCAACTCCGGTGTTGCAACAGAACAATACATACTGCTGGTCCGTCAGGACAGCTCCATAAAAAGGCCGGCTCATCTGCGTGGCCGCAGCCTCCTTTTTCAAAAGAGTCCACGAAACGCGCTGTCAACTCTGTGGATGGATACGCTTTTGGCTAAACAGGGCTACCCCGTGGCCTCCAGGTTTGTCGGCAAAATTTCCCAAAACAACAAGCTCTCCAATGTGATTCTTCCCGTGTTCTTCCGCCGCGCCGATGCCTGCGTCGTAACGCGAAGTGGATTTAATACGATGAACGCACTCAATCCGCAATTAGGCAGGCAACTCACCGTCATCGCCGAATCGTCGGAAATGGTGCCGGCCGTACTTACCTTTCGCGCCGATTACGATCCACCCTTCAAAGAGCAACTTTTCGCGGGAATAAATGAATTAAAAGAAACGCCGGCCGGGCAGCAGGTACTGACCATTTTCCATAGCGATCACATTGCACAATATCCCTGGGCAAGCCTCAATGCGGCACTGAAACTGATTGAAACCCACGAGAAACTTTCCCGGAGGGGAAAATAACCATGGGCAAACTGCTATCGAAGTGGCTGGTATTGTGTCTGTGTACAGTAGTTTTACTGAGCGGCAGTGGCGCAGCCGAACCGAATTTATCACCACTCCGTATCGGTTTCGCCAGAAACATGTTCTCGGATATGAACGAGAATGACGCCAAGGCCTCCATCAAGGTGTGGGGGCAGTTGGTTGCCAGGCGGAGTAACTGCCCGCATGATCTCACCACTCACATTTTCAGGAACTACGACGAGCTGCTGCTGTCTTTAAAGGAGAAGAAGGTGGATGCGGTTGGTCTCCTGACGACCGATTTTGACAGACTTCACCGGAAAACACCTTTAGCGCCGATTTTTCTACCTTATCTTGCAGGAAAATCCACGGAGAGATACATCCTGCTTGTCCATCGGGACAGCCCGATAAAAAGTCTTGCTGATCTGCGCAGGAGCAGTATCCAGCTTCTTTCGAACGCAAACGCCTCTCTCGCGCCGATGTGGCTTGATGTACATCTTAACCAACAGGGCTACCCGATGGCCTCCCGGTTTGCGGGCAAGATTTCCCCAAACACCAACCTCTCTAAAGTGGTTCTTTCGGTCTTCTTCCGCCAGTACGATGCCTGCGTTGTAACACGCAGCGGATTTAACACGATGAGCGAACTCAATCCGCAATTGTCCAAACAACTCATCGTCCTCGCAGAGTCGCCGGAATTTGTGGCGGGGTTGTTTGTCTTCCGGGCCGACTACAATCCACCCTTCAAGGAGCAGCTTATCGCCAGTATCAGTAATTTACAAAAAACACCGCCCGGCCGGCAAATCCTCACCATTTTCCATATCAGCGAGCTGAGAATACAGCCCCTGGCAAGCCTTGAAACATCTCTGAATTTAATTGAGAAACACAGACAGATTGCACGGAGGAACAAGTAGCCATGTCCGCAACGGCTCTGCCCGCAGGAATCAGTAACCATGCAACCGGGATCAGAAATCACAGGAAGGGTATCGCCGTGCGCATCGCCGTTCTGTCCTGGCTGGTCGCTCTATCTACATTGCTCATCTTTGCCGTGGTAACCGTTCCTCAGCAAAAAAAGGTTTTTCTTCAAAACCTTGAATCCAAAGCCACCAGCGTGGCCGTATCCCTCCACGAAGCAGCCGCAGGAGCCGCGATTAGCGAAGACTATGCCAGCGTGGTTAACACTGCTCAAACCATGCTGGCCGGTGATCCTAAATTGAACTTTCTGGTGGTTGCGAAAAATGATGGGAATGCCCTGATCATCGAGAAAACCGGATGGAGGGTAGAACCCAGAGTCGATGCATTTTGGCGCCCTGCAAAACGGCAAACCATTGCCAGTATTGCAAAGATTCCCCTGTTTAATAAGCGTGTCTTCCACTATGCACAGCCATTTGATTATTCTGGCATCCGCTGGGGCTGGATTCACGTCGGTATTTCCCTGGAGGACTATGACCGGAGCGTTGCGGTCTTATACCGTAACACAGTCCTGCTGGCTATAGGCTGCATTGTTTTCAGCCTGATGATCTCCCTGTGGTACAGCAGACAACTGGTACAACCAATTCTTCGCCTGCGTCGCATCGTTCAGCAGATCGCCGGTGGTGATCTTTCGGTAAGAGCAAGCATCTTAACACACGACGAATTGGGCAGTCTAGCCAAGTCAGTAAACATTATGACCGATGAACTCGTAAAGCGTAACAACATCCTGGAAAGTGTTCGTTATGCTGCCGAACAGTTTGTTCGCAGCTCAAGGTGGGAGGTCGTCATTTCCGCAATCCTCGGCAAGATCGGGGAAGCAGCATCCGTCAGCCATGCTTATATTTTCCAAAATAATCTGAACGAAGCAGGCGCGCTCGGCTGCTCCAAGCGTTACGAATGGACGGCTCAGGGTATAACCGAACAAGTACAAAACCAGAACTTACAAAATTTGCCTTATAATCTGGCACAGGACAGTTGGGGCGCATTACTCCGTCAGAATAAGATGGTCCATGGACTGGTCTCGGAAATGAACGCGGCTCAGCGTTTCCTGTTTCAGTCTCAGGGCATCCGTTCCCTGGTTCTAATTCCAATCTTTGTTGGAGATGAATGGTGGGGATTTATAGGATTTGATGACTGTGGTCAGGACCGACTGTGGTCTGATGCGGAAAGGGACAGTCTTCGCGCCTGCGCGGAGATGCTGGGAGCAACGATGGCCCGCCAGAACACCCAGGATGCCCTGCTGGAAGCAAAAAGCACGCTGGAAGAGCGGGTTCATGAGCGCACCCGGGAGCTGCAGGATCAGTTCGTTGCCAAGGAGAAGGCCCTGACCGAGCTGGCCGAGACCCAGAGTACCCTGCTGGAAATGTCGCGCGCCGCAGGCATGGCTGAAGTGGCCACCGGCGTACTGCACAACGTGGGCAATGTCCTCAACAGTGTCAATGTTTCCTGCACCTTGATCATGGATCAGCTTAGGCGGTCCCGTGTGGAAAACATAGCCAGGGTGGCCGAACTCATAACCCAAAATAAAGGCGGACTCGCCCGTTTCTTTACGGAAGATTCCCGCGGCCGACAAATTCCTTCCTATCTTGTTACGCTCGCTCCTGTCCTGGAGCAAGAACGACAGCTTATTCTCCAAGAAACCTTGTCCTTGCGGGACCGGATCGAACATATTAAAGAAATTGTAGCCATGCAACAAAACTACGGCCGCGTGTCCGGCGTTGAGGAAACCGTCCTGCCCGAGCGGCTGATGGAGGATGCCGTCGCCTTCAATGCCGAGGCGCTGAAGCGTCACAAGATAATGGTGAATCGCCGGTACGAGTCGGTGCCGCCGATCACTCTGGACAAGCACAAGGTTCTGCAGATTCTCCTGAACCTGATCAACAACGCCAAGTCTGCCTGTTCTGAAGACGGCGAAGTGGACGAAAAACATATTACCCTGCGGGTCTTCAGCCCAAGCGCCGACCGTGTCCGTATTCAGGTCGAAGACAACGGCATGGGCATTCCTCCGGAAAATCTATCCCGTATTTTTCAGCACGGATTCACCACTCGCAAGTCCGGCCACGGTTTCGGACTGCACAGCGGAGCCCTCGCTGCCCTTGAACTCGGAGGACGACTGACCGCTTATAGCGAAGGACAAGGTACCGGGGCAATATTCACCCTTGATCTTCCCTATCAAAAAGGAGGTAGAACATGAAAAACCAAAATGACAGTCCTTCTCATCGTATTCTGGTGATTGACGACAATTCTGCAATTCACGAGGATTTCCGCAAAATCCTGCTGAAGAAGGATGTCCCGCATGACTCCCTGCACGAGATGGAGTCCGCACTCTTCGGTTTAACACCCCAGACCATGATTAAGACTTCCTTTGAAATCGATTGCGCTTCCCAGGGCCGGGAGGGGCTGGCCCTGGTCGAGCAGGCCCATGCCGCTGGTCGCCCCTATGCTCTGGCCTTTGTGGACGGCCGCATGCCTCCGGGTTGGGACGGCATTGAAACCATCCGTCATCTCCTGCAGGTCTGCCCGAACTTACAGGTCGTGCTATGCACGGCATATGCCGACTACTCCTGGGAGGAGATTCGGAACGTGCTGGGTGAGAACGACAGCCTGTTGATCTTGAAAAAGCCTTTCGAAAATATTGAGGTTCTCCAAATGGCCCATGCCCTCACCCGGAAATGGGATCTCAACCGTGAAGTCCAGAGTCACATCAAAAATCTGGACAAAGCAGTTCAGCAGCAGACCCAAGAAAAAGAACACACCCGGGCTCTACTGGAAACCGCTTTGGATCATTCCCCGTCCGGCATCATCATCACGGACGCCAGAGATGCGTCAATCATCTGGATCAATTCCACAGCCTTAGACTTCTGCAATGACACGAACATGTTTTCGAAGGGAAACAAGATCGGCAACCGGGGCGAGGATTGGCAAATCTTACGGCATGACGAAACACAATTTTCCTATGAGGAACTGCCCATCCTGCGAACTACCGGAAAGGGCGAGATCATCCATAACGAAGAAATCATTATCCGATATTCGCCGGGTATGGATCGCTGGATTTCGTCCAATGCAGCCCCCGTGCATGACTCCAGCGGAGCCATTATTGCCGGCATCTTCCTTTTCCAGGATATTACTGAACGAAAACGGGCGGAAAGTGAACACGAACGACTTCTTGCTGAGTTGCACCAAGCCCAGAAAATGGAATCAATTGGTGTTCTGGCCGGGGGTATTGCTCATGATTTCAACAACCTGCTTCAAGTCGCGAACGGCAATATTGAACTTCTGCTTCTCAAACATGAGCAGGACGTGTCCCTGACAGCCCATCTCACAACTGTGGCCGAAGCCCTTGACAGAGCGAGTCAACTCACTCGACAGCTTCTCATTTTCAGCCGCAAGGTTGAAATTCAAAGGCGGGAAATAAACCCCAACCGCGAGGTAAAGGAGGTTTTGAAAATTATAAAGCGGACCATTCCCAAGATGATCAGCGTTGAATTGCTCCTGGACGATGTCGCATGGACAATCATTGCCGACCCGGTGCAGTTTGGGCAGGTGATGCTGAACCTATGTTCCAATGCCGCAGAAGCCATGGAGGAGGGTGGTCGACTGGTCATAGAAACGTCCAATCTGGTTCTGGACAACAGTATCACCCATACATATCCGGATGTGGTACCCGGGCGTTATCTACTGATGAGCGTTTCCGATACCGGGATCGGTATGGATCAAAATATATTAGATCACATCTTCGAACCATTCTTCACCACCAAGGAAGTCGGCAAGGGAACCGGGCTGGGTTTAGCCACGGTTTATGGCATCATCAAGGAACATGGCGGCAATATTACATGCCAGAGTAAACCAGGTCAGGGGACAACCTTTAAAATATATTGGCCGGTCAAACAGGAAAGTGATTTGACTGCAAACAGCTGTAAACCGGATCAAGCTGCCCCACGGCAAGGGTCCGAAACCATCCTGATCGTGGACGATGAGGCCTATATCCGAGACCTTTATACGGAAGTTTTGGAATCTCACGGCTACAAAGTATACTCCGCAGCCAACGGAAAGGACGCTTTGTCCGTGTATGCCGAGAAGGGTGAAACTATTGACATGACTATATTGGATCTTAACATGCCCGGTATCGGCGGTAAACAGTGCCTGCAAGAGCTGGTGATGATGAACCCTTCCGCTCGTGTACTCATAGCAAGCGGTTACGATGCTGAGTGTCAAATCGAAGAGTTTATGCAATCCGGGAATGTGGATTTACTGAGCAAACCATGTAAAATCAATGATCTATTGATTAAGGTACGGTCTTTTCTTGATCTCCCCTATAAATTTGGAGATGTAACATGAAAATTTGAGGAATCAATCCATTTCAGCGCATCTTGAACTAAAAGGGGGTTTAAACTATATCGCCAATTTCAAATTAAGAACTGCCTTTAACGAAATTGCCCATTCCCCGCCTTCTTTACTTTACTGCTTGTATTAATGTAATTTTATGTGTTAAATTTTAAACGATGAGGCGGAAAAACTAACCAGCTAATGGCAAAGGAAACTAAACATTGGACCCTGCCGAAGTAACAAAACAGGATTTATTTAATGCGTGTGAATCTTTGTTCGGAACGGACATTGATGTATCGGTCGAATTTCTGCGCTATCTGAAACCGGATGGTGTAAGAGCGGCCTATCGCAAAAAAGCGTTGGAAACGCATCCCGACCGTGCACGTGTCGTTTCCATAGAACCGGGTTTTCTGGAAAAACGCTTCAAGGAAATCAACCTCGCCTGCCAGCTTCTGCTCGCATTTTTGAGTTGTCCCGAAAAATATTCCCTCGATGAAACCGGCGTAATTCATAAGCACTACAAGCGTAAACAACAACCGGCAAGACCTGCTGCGGCACGTCGCAAAACACATAGTCCGCCTAAAAAGGAACCTCTTTATCGAGGCAGAATGCCGGCCAGAAAACTCTTGTTCGGACAATTCCTTTATTATGCGGGGCATGTTTCATTCTCTGCCCTGATTAAAGCAGTCGTCTGGCAAAGATTGCAAAGACCGTCCATCGGCGCCATTGCCGCAAGCTGGGGATGGATCGAGGGTCCGGATATTCTGGTTGTCCTGCGTTCCCGCCGGTACGGGGAAAAATTCGGTGAATGCGCATTGCGCTGCGGCTACATTTCCAAATTTCAATTATCGTTATTACTGGAGAGACAGCGGGCCATTCAGCCGCAAATAGGAAAATATTTTGTTGAACAGGGTATGCTGACGCCGTTTCAGTTATACAAATTAGTTGAAGAGATGAAGACGCATAACAGGGGATTCCGGTCTTATTGACGGAATATCGAACTTTTCCCCGTCATTTGCCTTTCTTTTTATAAGCGCGTCTTTTGAATACTGCACTAACTGCATTGGGGATTATTTCTATTAGTAATAGTAATTTTGGAAAAACCCATCCTGGTTTTTCATCGACACTGTTGCTGCTGTTATCAGTCCTGGCCTGATCCACCTTCTGCAAATATTCAAAAAGTTCTTTAGCCTCCTTAAATTCGGGATTTAATTTCAGCGCGTTTTCCAGAAATGCCTCCGCCTTATTCAGTTTACTTTGTTCCAAATAGGCGCGGGCTGTATTGTAAAATAAATTTTCATCTTCCGGAGATATTAAGAGCGCTTTGGAATAGTTTTTTATAGCCTCCTCATAGTTTTTTGCTTCACGGTTCCGGATACCCAGCATATTATAGTAATGGACGATTCCATTTTTGATTTCTTCATCATCCTGAATTATTTGCAACGCCTGTGACATATCCGCTTCGTCAATCAGGGCAATGGCTTCCTGTATCTTCGAATTAATTTCTTCTTTCTTCTTTTCTTCGGTTTTAACCATTTCCAGCCTTTGTGCTTCGGCCGCCTCTTCGTCCTTTTCCACTTTTTGAGTAATTTCCTGTTCCTGAGCGATGATCATGCTTCTGATGAATTCCAGATTTGTGTTCAGATCCGTATCACCAAAGGTAAATTCCCCGAAGATTTCCTTGAATTTTTTATGTGCCTCCAGATTATTAAGAAAGGTTTGTATGCCTTCATGAAGTTCTTTCTTCTCTTTGCCGGTCATAGCAATAGCCGGCATCCGTTCGATAACATCTTTAAAATTAATCAGGCAGGCGGCAATCTTGCCCTGCCTGACCTGCAATTCACACGTATGGAAACGATGGAACAGTTCGGTTACAGTGGATATTTTTTTTGCCATGTGCTTTTCCTTTTCTATGGTATGTAAATGGAAAATACTCCGCCGTTTAATTCGCCGCCGTTGGTAATCGAGATAAAACCACTCTTTTCGTTATTAACATGCAGGGAGGAAACCATTACGGAAAAATAAATCCCCAGTCCCGTACTGCCGGTTTGGAAGTCTATTCCCTTTTCGAAGAGAGGATTACTATTTTCGTTAAAAAGCATGGAGGACGGATAACCCGGGCCGTCATCTTCAATCCGAATCACGAGATAGCCGTTTGTCGTAAATGAGCTGATTTTAACCTTTTCCTTCGTGTAGCGGAAGCAATTGTTGATAATGTTATCTAAAACCCCGGCAATAAGATTGCGGTCGAGGGCCCAAAAAAGGACCGGATCGCAATCTATTTCTATTTCTATTCCCTTTGCATTCAACAGTGCCTCGTGTTGAACGGCAGCATCTTCCAGAACTTCTCGAATCGAATGATAATCGATATTAAAGGCCAGTTGCGATTTTTCCGCCTTATAAAGAGAAAGCAGCCGGATGAAACTGTGATTCAAACGTTTAATTTCATATTGCAGTTTGTAAAATTCGATACAGGATGGACATTTCTGACCGCGGCACTCGGAAATTATATCCTCCAGATTGTTAAAAAGAAGTCCCAGCGAATTCTTGGTATCATGCAGCGTTGAAGCCAGAATGTCGGAAAAATCCATTTTATCAGTCATGATCACCCCTCTGAAATCAGCTCGTTGTACATCGCCCAAAGCATCGGTAAATCTGTAAAGTTTTCATCAGCTTTTTTCACCCTGTCCAGGTAAATTTTAACATCGGTTATTTGTTGTTCGTCAAAGCCGTTTTCTTTCATATAGAGCATGAGAACCTGTGCCGTATTGGCATTGATGATTTTATTTTCCGGAAACTGCAAGGCGGCTTTCTCAAAGTAAGCAATTGCTTCCGAAAGCTTTCCATCCCGAGCCAGTTTAACGCCGGCATTATTCAGACCGAAGATTTCCTCTTTGACATCTTCAATAATTTGCCGTCCCTTATCCACCATCCCGGTTTCCCGGAAAACCAGACGGACGTTATCCAGCATTTCATTGTTGTCATGGTTCTCCCGAATAATATGCCTGATTATTTCCGAACCTCTTTCATCTTCACCGTTGATGATGTAAGTGCGGGCCAGTTCGAGTTTGAGATCGGCAGGTATGCAGCCGCCGGAATCATCCACGATTTTTTGCGCTTCTTTCATTGCTTTTGCTGCATCGTCATTCATATTCAATTTTTTGTAGACGTAGCTCTCCGTTATGCTGACATGCAGTTTCGCTTCTTTGTCCTCCGGAAAAACCTGCCGGGCATTGGCAAGGACATCCAAGCCATCTTCCGGACTGTCCAGTTGAACCATGGTTTTGGCCAGGTTGGTATAATCGGAAGGACTTTTGAAACAGGAATGCTTTCCCTGTGCCACTGTTGATTTGTAGGCGATTTCGGCGGTGGAATAGTCCTCATTGCGGTAGGCAAGATCTCCCAGATTTTTCTGGCGCAGGATGGCCCTGGGCGATATGCTTATCGCATTCATCATCACTTCCTGCGCCGCCTGCGGATCATTCATTTTAAGCAGCGTTTGCGCAAGATAATCATAAGCAGGCATTACTTTATCGTTCTTTTCCAGAATGCGTTCAAAAATATCTTTAGCTTCCGAGTATTGTCCTGCCAGCAGAGCGGTCTTACCCCGCCCGATCATTACCCAGGACACGTTTCCCATAAGCAGCATTCTGTTGTAAAATTCGGCCGCTTCATTGTAGGCGCCCTTTTTCAGCAGAATTTCTCCTTTCAGTTTCAATACTTCCGCCAGATTCCGCGGTGATTTTTTAATCAGGTGATCACACAATTGAAGAGCGTCGGAAAAATTTTCCGCCGTGAGCGCCTTTTCAATGGCGATCAAATTTTCCTTTCTCTCCATAAGATTCTTTATTTTATTCCCCAGTATATCTTTGGCAAAAGGTTTGATCAGATAGTCGTCCGGTTGATATTCCGCCACACCCATAATCATTTCTAAAGAATTTTCCGCCGTGATCATGACAAAAATAGTTGAATAATTAATATAACCACGGAATTTTCCTTCTTCGAGAACCTGTTGCCCTGATTTACCTTCGCCTAAGTTGTAATCACAGAGAATAATATCATATTTGCGGGCAGCCATTTTCCTGACGGCATCCTCACCGTTTCCGGTATCATCAAGGTAAATCACTTCGAAGGAACGCAGCATGTTTTTCAGGGTAAGGCGAAAATGTATAAAGTC
>JBDKVD010000194.1:0-4924 GCA_039679325.1 Smithella sp. | reverse complement strand
CGCTCGTACTGGATGTAATAAACGCGATAGCCAGGACCATGATCTATGCGCATTTCCGAAACTTCTTCACTTACAAGTTTAGGAAATTTGGGGGACGCAACACCTAATTTTATTGACGATTGTGGATTTTAACTCTTTGTTTAAACTCTTTTAAAAAAGTCCGGGCATTTTTCGTTCGTCCTTTTTTAACATCGTCCTCTGCAGCGGCCAGCAAAATACTAATGTCAGCCCCTTTTGAGATATTTTTTGAAAAAATCTTATTCTCTAAGTTCATAGATTATGTCCTGAAATTTTAATCGGCTTCATTCTTTTTGGAGGAATGAACCGTCATCTCCATCTTCTTCATCATAATCAGCACGGCGGAGATGGCGCCTTCGGTCATGCCGGGAATTCTCTCCATCTGGCCGATGGTGGCAGGAGCGATGCGGATTAGCTTGGTTTGAAGTTCGTTGGATAAACCGGGAACGATCGAATAATCAAAATCCTTCGGAATTTTCTTTTTTTCCTGGTCTTTTAATTTCTTTGTCGCTTCAAACTGGCGCTTGATATAGCCTTCGTATTTGGTTTCTATTTCAATCTGCTTTTTCACAAAGGGATCATCTTCGGGCTGCCAGCCCGGAAATGCGGCCAGATCGTCATAGGCAATTTCATAACGTTTCAGCAGTCCGTAAAGAGTGCTGTGGTTGTTCAAAGGCGGAGAGTTGATTGCGGCCAGTTTTTCATTTATTTCCGGTAAAGGCTTGACAGGCGATGCTTTCAGATGGGCGATGCCCTGATCGATGCGGTTCATTTTGTCCTGAAGGTCCCGATAGTATGCACGATCGATCAGTCCCATTTCGCAGCCCTTGCCCATCAGGCGGATGGTTGCGTTGTCTTCGCGCAGAATCAGGCGGTATTCGGCGCGTGACGTAAACATGCGATAGGGTTCGTCTACACCGCGGGTGACAAGATCGTCGATCAAAACGGCGATATAAGCCTCGGATCTATCGAGAATAAACGGCGGTGCGCCCTGCAGCGCCTGCACTGCATTGATTCCCGCCCACAGGCCCTGAGCCGCCGCTTCTTCGTAACCGGAAGTGCCGTTGATTTGCCCGGCCAGATATAACCCGGAAATGAGCTTGGTCTCCAGTGTCGGCTTTAACTGTGTAGGTTGGACAAAATCGTATTCAATGGCATAGGCCGGACGCATGATTTCCGCCTGTTCCAGTCCGCGAACGCTGTTGACTATTTTCTGTTGCAACTCCAGGGGAAGGCTGTTGCCCAGACCCTTGGCATATACCTCCTCCGTGTCCAATCCCTCATGTTCCAGTACCACCGGATGCGCTTCACGCGTGGCGAACCTCATTACCTTATCTTCAAGAGAAGGGCAGTAGCGGGCACCGATTCCTTTGATTATACCGGAATATAGCGGGGAATAGCTGATGTTTTCGCGGATCAGGCGGTGCGTCTCAGGAGATGTTGCCGAAAAGTAGGAAGGCAGGCGTTCGGGGCGCAATTGCTTTGTCGTAAAAGAAAAGGGCTGCGGATCCGGATCGCTGTCCTGGCGCTGCAGGCAGGAAAAATCAATAGTCGAGGCCTTGAGACGCGGCGGTGTTCCTGTTTTCATCCGTCCGATTTCGAAGCCCAGCTCTTTGAGGCAGTTGGCCAGTGTAACCGACGCCAGTTCACCGGCCCGGCCGGAGGCAATATGCGAAGTGCCTATGTGGACAAGGCCGTTCAAAAATGTTCCGGTTGTTATAATTACTTTTGGGGCAGCGTAGAAAAAGCCCGTCTGATCCAGCACGCCTTTAATTTCTTTTCCTTCAATCACCAGACGCTCGACCATGGCCTGCCGGATATGCAGATTTTTTTGCCGCTCTACAACCGTTTTCATGGCCAGCCGGTACTGTTGTTTGTCGCACTGGACGCGGGAAGAATGAACCGCGGGGCCTTTGGAGGCATTGAGCAGACGGAAATGCAGCGCCGTTTTATCGGCGATCCTGCCCATTTCGCCGCCCAGAGCGTCGATCTCCTTGACCAGCTGCCCCTTGGCCAGTCCGCCGATGGCTGGATTGCAGGACATGAGCGCTATCGAATCCAGATTAATGTTGAAAAGAAGCGTCCGGCATCCCATGCGCGAGCTCGCGAGGGCTGCTTCACAACCGGCATGACCGCCGCCCACAACTATAATATCGTAATTGTCACTCAATTTTTCCCCCAAAAACCAAAAGCTTGCGCTTGTATTAAATCAATAGTAAAAGCAACCAGTATGTCATGCCGGGCTTGGAGGCTATGCCTCAATGGGCACAAATGTCATTCCGGTGAACCGAAGCCCTGAGCAAAGCGAATGGTGCATGTGAGGAATCGAGAGCTTTGAATTTATCGTAACATATGTTCCGTTGTCATTCCCGCGTAGGCGGGAATCCAGTTATATTAAAGGTTTCCTGGATTCCCGCTTTCGCGGGAATGACAAAGTGTTTCTTCGAAATGACAAAGGCATTAATTAATGATTTTTTACGGCATAGACTGTAAAAACACAACATAAAAAAGAGGCGGATTTGGCTAAACCTGAATTCTGGAAAAACAACAAAAGATATTATGATCTGAAAAGTTACTGGCGTAATTTGTTCGGCTGCAACGTGCACAAACTATCCATTGATGCGGGTTTTACTTGTCCCAATCGTGACGGTCATGTTTCGGTTGGCGGCTGCATTTATTGCGATGGGCGCGGCTCCAAACTGCGTCAGCTGGGGGCGCTGCCATCCGTTGCGGCTCAAATTCAAAACGGCAAAAAATATTATGCCAGCTCTGCTGATAAATTTATTGCTTATTTTCAAACATTTACCAATACTTATGCGCCTTATGATCATTTAAAAGAGCTCTACGATGAGGCGTTGGCCGAATCCGATGTGATAGGTCTTTCGATTGGCACTCGTCCGGATTGCCTTGCACCGGAAACGGTATCCCTATTAAAGCAATACGCCGAAGAATATCATGTCTGGGTGGAATTAGGGTTGCAATCGGTTCACGACAAAACCCTGCAGTTTATGAACCGGGGGCATAATTTTCAGCAGTTTCGAGATGCGGTAAATGTCCTTGCCGGAGGAAAACTGAACATTTGCGTACACATTATTATCGGATTGCCCGGCGAAAGTGACGATGATGTTATAGAAACAGCCAGAACTATAGCCGCCTTGCCGATCAATGGCATTAAAATTCATTCGCTGCTGGCCCTGGACGGTACGATTATGGGAGATATGTACAAAAATGGATTGATCCCGATGATCAGTAAGGAAAAATACGTGGAGCTTACGGTTAATGTGCTGGAGATTCTGCCGCCGGAGGTGGTGATTCAGCGGCTCACCGCCGACGGCTACCGGGAGATTTTTCTTGCTCCGGCGTGGGCGGGCAACAAACTGGATGTGTTAAATTCGATTAATCGTGAATTGGAACGCCGCGACAGTTGGCAGGGGATGCGTTACGCCGGGAAGAAAGTAAATTAGTTATTGTGCTTTGAGCATAAAAATTGCTAGTATTTTAGAAAATTAATTCTTTAGAAAAGAAATTTATGATTGCGATTATTGATTACAAAGCCGGAAATCTTACCAGCGTGGCCCGCGCCCTGCAAAACATAGGGAGAGATTTTCTGATTACCGATAAAAAGGAAGAACTGGATAGGGCAGGTCACGTTATTTTTCCCGGGGTAGGTGCCGCCGGTGAGGCAATGGTTTATTTGCGCCAAAAGAAACTGGACGTCTGGCTTAAAGACTGGGTAGCAACCGGCAAGCCTCTAATGGGCATTTGCCTCGGCACACAAATTATTTTTGATTACAGCGAAGAAAACGATACGCCGTGCATCGGCCTTGTAAGCGGTTCCACAAAGCGTTTTCCGGACGGCATGCAGTGCGAGGGACGGCTGCTGAAAATCCCGCATATGGGTTGGAACTCTGTTCAATTCCAGCGCGAACATCCTGTTTTTCAGAACATCCCCGCAGAAGCGGAATTCTATTTTGTCCACTCCTACTATCCGGCGCCGGCGCGCAATTCCGTGGTCCTGGGCGTGACGGACTATGGGATTGAATTTTGTTCAGTGCTGGCGGAAAATAATCTTGTAGCCATGCAATTTCACCCGGAAAAAAGCGGCCGGCCAGGCCTGCAAATTTTGCAGAATTTCTGCAACTGGGGGGGTAATGATATCTAAGAGAATAATTCCCTGCTTGGATGTCCGAGCCGGCAAACTGACAAAAGGCATTAAATTTCAAGGAAATATCGATATCGGTGATCCGGTGGAGGCAGCCCGTGAATATTACGAACAGGGCGCCGACGAGATTGTGTTTTATGATATCACGGCATCATCCGACGGACGTGATATTATGATTGATGTGGTTGACCGCGTAGCCAGGACGATTTTCATTCCTTTTTCCGTTGGCGGCGGCATTCGCAATCTGGAAGATATGCGGCGGGTCATTATGGCCGGGGCGGAAAAGGTCAGCGTTAATTCCACCGCCGTAACCAATCCTGAAATCATTACCCAGGGCGCGCAGGCCTTCGGCAGTCAGTGCATTGTTTTGGGAATGGATGTGAAAAAGGTGGCGGTAACCGACAAGATTCCTTCCGGCTATGAGATAGTCATTCACGGCGGCAGAAAATATACCGGTATTGACGCCTTATGGTGGGCCATGGAAGCTGAAAGACGGGGCGCCGGTGAAATTTGTCTGAACTCAATAGACGCCGATGGTACACAGGATGGATATGAACTGAATTTAACGGCAATGATTTCGGAAAATGTGCATATTCCGGTGATTGCCTCCGGCGGCGCGGGAAAGCCCGAACATCTGGCGGAAGTGCTCACAACCGGCAAAGCCGATGCGGCGCTGATCGCTTCCATGGTTCATTACCGCACATATACAATTGCCCACATCAAACAATACCTGCATGAACATGA
>JBDKVD010000193.1:0-2904 GCA_039679325.1 Smithella sp. | reverse complement strand
ATGTCACCAAACGGTTAGTCAAAACACCAAAGCTTTACTTTCTTGATACCGGATTGTGCGCCTGGCTTACCGAATGGTCGAGTCCGGAAACACTGGAAGCCGGTGCTTTTTCCGGAGCGATTCTGGAGACCTGGATTTTTGTGGAAATTCTCAAATCATGGTTGCATAACGGACAGACTCCGCCTTTTTATTTCTATCGTGACAAGGACAAAAAGGAGATTGATTTGCTGATTATTCGCGACAACATCATTTACCCGCTGGAATTTAAGAAGACCTCGTCGCCGGACAAGAACGCCGTTCAGCATTTTTCCATATTGGAAAAGTTGAATATGAAAGTCGGCCACGGTGGTGTGATTTGTCTTGTGACCCAGTCCCTGCCGATCACAGCCGCTGTTTCATCGATACCGGTCAGAGCGATTTAGTACGGAAAAAGAAAAACATTTCAGAGAATAGCAGCGTCTGTTACCATTCTGATGGCTGGATAGCAAGGCCAAGTCTTTGATCTTAAAAATTGACAGTGGTCACGGGTTGTCGTAAAAATAAGTATAGATACCTTTGCACAACTAAGCTTTCTGGATTCCCGCAGCCACGCGGGAAAGACAAATCTGTTTGGTGCAGGCGAATGGCTATAAAAAAACGAACCCTGATTAAAGTTCTGTTGATACCGGTTATTGCTCTTGCGGCGCTCATTGCGTTTGTCTGGTTTTATATTTCTCATGAGCTGTCTCATCTGGAAAACTATAAAGACTCCATTACACAAGCCGTCGGGAAGGAATTGAAACGAGACGTTACGTATGAAAAGGCAGATGCCTCCCTGACCATTAGCGATGGTCTGGCTTTACGATTTACCAATCTTGTAATCAAGGAGAAAGACCGGTCGGCGGATTTATTGAATATCAAAACCGCCTTTTTCCGTATGGGTGTTCTTCCACTTTTGAGAAACCGGCTAATCTTCAGAGAAGCCGTTCTTGATCAGCCGTACCTGTTGTTAAAACGGGATCGCATCGGTAATCTGAATATCGCCGATCTTCTGGAGAAGGAAAAAAAGCCGAAAATTAAAATGGAATTTCAGAAGCTTGCCGTTGAAAAGGGATTGATAATTTTTCTCGACCAGGCGGCAGGCAAGGAAGATTTGACAACCTCTCTGACAAATTTGTCCTGCCGGATTTATAAACCCCGCAAGCAAGGCGCATCATCTTTCAGCATTAGAGCAAATGTCGACGAGGGCAAAAACCAGGGAGACCTTACACTTGCCGGAACTTTTCGGTCCGCTCCCGATGCAAAACCTCTGACGGAAGGCACTGCGGCCGCAACCCTCCGGTTAAGAGGAATGGATATCGGGCATTACCGCTCTTATCTGATTAATTACATTGCTTTGGAAAAAATCGCCGGACGGCTGGATGCGGAAACTTCATTTTCGGGAACGCTTACGAATTTCACATCGAAAGGAACCGTCCTGGTGAAAAATGCCATGCTGCATTACCCGAACGTATTTCGCGGCACTTTGCAGCCGGAGACTATTCAAGTCGACTACGGTTTAACGCGCAGCGGCAATAATCTTAAAATAGACATTGCCCGTTTCACTGTTGATCGCTTTGCAACCTCGGGGCATCTGGACATCAAGGAATTGGATAAAGCGGATCCCGTGCTTACCGCCACTGCCGCAACTTCAACTTTTTCTTTGCAGGAAGTCCGATCCTGCATTCCCTGGAAAATCATTCCCGCCAATGTGGGGAGTTTTATTGAGGCGCACGTCAAAAATGGTAATTTCCGCCTCGTTGAAGGAAAATTAAACGGGCGGCTAAGCCGGATAGCCCATATGGAAAGACAGGGAAATGCCGGTGTCCTTTCCATTCAGGCGGAAGTTAACAAGGGTGTATTTGTCGTAAATGATAAAACGCCGGTCTTTCAGGACATAAGCGGCATCCTCGAGTTGAAAAACCGGCAGTTTTTACTGAAAAAAATGACGGGCCGTTTCGGCTCTTCGCCCTGTAAACTGGATGGGGGGATTTCGGATTTTGCCCTGCCGGGCCCGGCTGTTTATACAGCGAAGATGACTCTTCAGCCTTCCCGCGAAGAGGTCCTGTGGCTTTTAGGGAAAGAAAAATTCCGCAATCTTAGTTTCCAGGGGGCATCCACTCTCGAACTGTCGGGAAAAGGACCCGCGGATAATTACCGAATCGGCGCCCGCTGGGATCTGGTTGATACGGCGTATGCCTATCCGGGAATCATGGAAAAACCACGGGAAAGAGCCAACCGGCTTCTTGCCGAAATCACTTTGAATGAAAAAGGCGTCACGATATCTTCTTTTGATTACGATCTGCCGCCGGTGAATATAAAGGGATCGGCCCTGTTGAGCTTTGCCGGGGGAAAAAACCTGTCCCTGAGAGTTCAGTCCAACGCATTTAACATCCGTGAAGCTGTTCCGATTCTACCGGTTTTACGGGCGCATGGCCCGGCAGGAACGTGTTCGATTGCTGTTGACGGCCGCGGCGACCCCGACAATCCCGGCTCTTTCTTATGGAAGGGTGATATATCATTGACCAATGTTTCCTTTCAACCGCCGGAGAGTATTAAGCGTATAACGGGATTGACGGGAAAAGTTGTTTTCCGGGGCAAAAGGATCGAAACATCACGTTTCAGCGCACGAGTGGGGCGTAGCGCCGTATCCGGAAAATGCGGGATCGATGATTTAAGCAAGACAAAGCTCGACTGTCAATTTGACTCCGCATTATTTCGCACCGCAGACATAGGATTGCTGAGCCCCGAAGGTGAAATTAATTTCCATGATGTAAAAGGACAAATCGCCGTCGAAAACGAACATCTTCACATAGACAGGCTTTCTCTGCGGCTGAGGAAATCCGTCTTTAATTTGTCGGGCGATATCAGAAATTTTACCGCTCC
>JBDKVD010000192.1:0-9139 GCA_039679325.1 Smithella sp. | reverse complement strand
CAACCCCTTTGATATCATCGATTGCTCCAAAGCGGCGCATGGGAATAGAAGACAGAGTTGCTTCGTATTGTTCTTTATACGCCGGTTTTTCAATGTAGGCCATCATATTCGTGCGGAAGAAACCGGGGGCAATGGCATTGACCCGGATATTATAAGGTGCCAGTTTTGTTGCCAGATTCATGGTGAGCGAGTTAACGGCTGCTTTGGTGGGATTATAAGGAATCGTCGGTTGCAATTCATCAGGAAAGCCGCGAAAACCCATGATTGAAGAAATATTGATGATATTGCCGCCGCCCTGATTCTTCATGATGCGGGCGACTTTTTGGGTAATTATCCAGAGTCCGCGAACATTGACATCAAAGAGTTGATCCCATTTTTCCAGCGGGAATTCCAGCGTGGGTGCGCCCCAGGTGGCCCCGGCATTATTGACCAGAATATCAATATGCCCGAATTGCTTTTGTGCTTCCTCCAGCATGGGTTCAATGGTGTCTTCCTTGCTCAGGTCGCAGGTAACGGCAAAAGCCCGTATTTTATAATTTTCTTCCAACTCCCGGGCTGTGTTCTCGAGGTTTTTTATTTTTCGGGATGCTAAAATTAAATCGGCGCCGGCCTCCGCCAGCCCCGTAGCGATAAATTTACCAAGACCACGGCCTCCGCCCGTAACCAGGGCAACTTTCCCTTTTAACGAAAATAATTCCGCCAAATTCACGAAACGCCTCCTGACTAAAAAGTGGAATTAATTACCAACAAACCGGTAAGCACCGATTGCATAAATTCTATTAATTATAACACGAAACTGCGTGTGTTAATATTTAATTTTGTTTAATCTTTTATGAAAACCGCTCAGACGTGACTGCGGTGTGGAAAAATCGAACAGCAGCAGGCGAAACCGTTGGCCGACGGAGAGCTCCGGGGCCGGATGCGGGCAGCGTATCGGCGAGTCTGGCTGGCGTATTGGAAAGCGGGATCATGTTAAAAAAATACGGTCTGCTGCCCAAATCTCTTTGTCCCTTGCAGGAAACGTTTTTGATGAATTCTAAGGCTCACGAAAGGTGCCTTCAAAACTCGTCTTCGTCTCAGACAGTTGAAGTCACTGATCTTTCGTTTCGCCGGGATTCATGACAAAAACGCTTCCAATGGCCGCTCCAAAGAGATAACCATTTGGGCAACACCCCGGACCCTAGCGCTGTGCGGGAAAACCGCATGCACGGTTTGATGAGGGAGGATTGGCAAGTCATCCATGGTGCGGCTATTTAGGCACCGTCAGACGAAAGGGACGGAAACAGATAAGCCAGCCTAAAGTTGCTCATGCCAGTTCTCTACTCTACCCGGAGCCTGACCCCATGATTCCCTTCGGCTATTCTTCGGTTTTACGTAGAGACTGTAAATTGTCGGGAATTTTTACGTTTTCAAAATATCAATCTATGTTGCCGTAATCTTTAAAATTGTTCGCTGTTTTCTCTCCTGTTACGGCCATATAACGTCGGATTTCTTTACAAAAGCAAGTTTCTTGAGATATTCATTGCTAATTCCTCTATTATTTCAAATACTTATAAACGGCACGGGTATTGCTTAGATCCTGCTACATATACAAAGTTTAACAATTATTAACTTGAAAAAAATTAAAATTAAGGAGGTAGATCGTATGAAAAAGTTTGTAATTCTAATGTTTGCATTAATGTGCATGATAGGAGTCGCCACAAAATCAATGGCAGCCACATATGCTGATATTGCTTTCGTGATTGACCAATCAGGTAGTATGGGTGGTGAATTTGCTTGGCTAGGAAACAGCCTCGATGCCATAAATACAGGTATTCAAAATGCTGGCATTACAGCCAAATACGGCGTCGCGGGCTATGAACAATTAGCCGGCTCTGCTGACAGCAGAAATGCATGGGTGAATATGACCTCAAATATCAGCGACATAGTCAACGAGGTCAATAGTGTTAGTGTTTACGGGGGAACTGAAAAAGGTTACCATGCTGCGGACTGGGCCGCGAACAACTTCAGTTGGAGCGGCGGTGATTACGCCAAGGTAATGATTTTGATTACAGATGAGGATGCCGATCTTGCCAGTTCATATTCATATGGCGGTTTGACTGGCGAAGCTGCCCTTTATAAGATGGTTACAGACAATAAAATCCTGTTAAATGTTATTACAAGTACCAATTTGTATTCTGTCTGGGACGGTGCGGTATACACCAAAGACACTTATACAGGTCTGTTTGACTTGGATTACCTTAGAACCGATGCTGCGGGATTTACCGCAGACTTTATAACCGCCAAGACAAAGGAGATCCAGGAATATCCAGTTCCTGAACCAGCAACCATGCTGCTTTTGGGATTTGGCCTGGCAGGGTTGGCTGGAGCGAGGAGAAAGTTTCAGAAATAAACCTGGTTTGATGGTTTTCTAAAACTATGGTTTTTATTAAGGAAAGGGCAGGGTCAGAAATGGCTCTGCCTTTTTTCATTGAAGAAAAAAACGAAAATAACGGGATGGTTCTATTGTGCGGCCGGGCAAGGTCGTGTAATCAAGCGGGAGGGAAGCCCGTCCCGAGGGGACGGTTCTCTTTATGGAAAAATATTCCAACATTCAGAGAATATAATGCTTTGATCCAAAGTTTACAGCCCCATCATTTGGCAATAACGTAAGCCTTGCTTGTACCAATCAAGAAGCTCCTTATCTTTTTTCAGTTTGCGGCGTAATGCTGCTGCCTGGCGCGGCGATAACTCTTCATCGAGAGAGTAATCATTATCGACTTTCATCAAGTCACGCATTAGATTAACTACGAAGGCCACTTTTGATTTTGGATCGCCGGTCAGTTCACTGATCACTTCAATTTTTATTTTGCCGTTGGTCATATTAACTCCTGAAAAGAAGAATGACTTGTGCTATTAACAATAAAGCAGGGTATTATCAATAGAAAAGATGAACTTTGCTTTTTATTGACAAGGCAGCCGTTCTTCACGGAAGTTGCTTCTTAATTATGGGATAAGGAATATGGCCGGAGTTAAGAGAATGAAAATGAATATTTCCTGGCGATTTCTTCGTGTCTGGCAGAGGAATCTGGCGGTTTACCGCAAAAACTGGTTGATCAATTTTCTCCTGCCGTTTTTATCGCCTTTATTTTACCTCGTTGCATTCGGAATCAGTTTCAGTATTTTTATTGTCAATATTCGTTATGACGCGAATTCGGTATCCTACATAAGTTTTATTGCCCCGGCGATAATTGCCATCAATATTATGAATAACTCTTTTTTTGAAAATACCTACGGTTCTTTTGTCCGGATGTATTATCAGAAAACATTTGATGCTATGATGTCCACACCGCTTAACGCCGAAGAAATCATCACCGGCGAAATAATCTGGGGAGCAACAAAATCGTTAATCAGCTCGGTTATTATGCTGTTTGTTATCAGCTTCTTCGGTGTGGTAAGTTATCCCGTCGCGTTGTTAATTATTCCTGTTGCCTTTCTGGGCGGCATTGCCTTCGGCGCCGTCGGCATGTGCTTTACCTCCATGGTTAAAATTATTGATCTCTTCAGTTTGCCGGTGGTCCTGTTTATCACGCCGATGTTTTTATTCAGCGGCACCTTTTTCCCGCTGACCGGTCTGCCTGTCTGGGCGCAGCACGTTGCCCTGTTCTTGCCGCTGACGCATCTGGTCAATGTCGTGCGCGCTTTGAATTACGGCCTATTCAATCAGGATGTTGTGATTGGTATTTGTTATCTGATCGTTTTCAGCCTGATTACAGTACCCATTGCTTTGTTTAAGATGCAGCGCAGATTAATCAAATAGTGATACCGCGGCGCACGGTGCTTTTTATTGACAATTCCATCTCTCTTCACGTAAGGTTGCCTCTCCATCAATTAGAGGACAAAGAATAAAGCAAACTATGGATAACAATCAGCCGTTGATTACAGCTACGAATTTAAAGAAATCCTTTGGCGATTTTATCGCTGTTCGTGAGATTTCCTTCACCGTGGAAAAAGGCCGGTGTTTTGGCCTCCTCGGTCCCAACGGCGCAGGCAAGACATCAACCATCAAAATGATTTACGGCGCGTCGCCGGTCACTGACGGTGAGCTTTCCGTATTCGGCCTTGATATTAAAACACAGGCACGAGCCATCAAAGCGCGGATCGGAGTCTGCCAGCAGGAGAACACTCTTGATCCCGATCTTAATGTGCTGCAGAATTTTGAAATATTCGCGAGCTATTTTAACATCGATAAAAAGACAGCCCAAGCCAGGGCACTGGAATTGTTGCATTTTTTTGCCCTGGAGCAACGACGTAACGCCCGGGTTTCCGAGCTTTCGGGGGGAATGGTGCGCCGGTTGATTATTGCCCGCGCGTTAATCAACCAGCCGGAGCTGTTGATTCTGGATGAGCCGACCATCGGACTTGATCCCCAGTCCCGGCATCAGGTCTGGGATAAACTGGAAGCTCTGAAAGCGCAAGGTTTGACTATTTTGCTTACTACCCACTATATGGATGAAGCATCGCGTCTTTGCGACGAGTTAGTGATCATGGATAATGGAAGTATTCTGGCTCAGGGATCGCCCCAGTCGTTGATCAGTGAATATACCGGCCATCACATTATCGAAGTGAATGAACCGGGCTCGGATCTCTTAAAGTATATCCAGGAAAAAGAAGTCTGGCAGGAAAACCTTGGACATCGCCTGATTATTTATGCCGCCGAGGAACATGATCTTTACCGGGATATCTGCAAGCGTTTCACGAACAAAGATTGCGTGATGCGTTCCGCCTCCCTGGAAGATGTTTTCCTGATCCTGACAGGCCGGGAGCTGAGAGAATGAAAATAGATATTTCCTGGCGGTTTTTTCGTGTCTGGCAGAGGAACCTGGCCGTTTACCGCACAAGCTGGAAAATTAATTTTCTGCCCCCGTTTTTAGAACCTTTATTTTATCTCGTCGCATTTGGTATCGGTTTCAGCGGTTTGATCAGCAATATTCGATATGAAACAACCCAGGTATCCTACGTAAGTTTTATTGCTCCGGCGCTGGTTGCCATCAATATAATGAATAATTCTTTTTTCGAAAGCACCTACGGTTCTTTTGTCCGGATGTATTACCAGAAGACATTTGAAGCCATGATGGCCACGCCGCTTAACGCCGAAGAAATCATCACCGGCGAAATTGTCTGGGGGGCGACAAAATCGGTAATCGGGACGGCCATTATGATGGTTGTCATCAGCTTCTTTGGTCTGGTAAGTTACCCGGTGGCGTTATTAATTATTCCTGTTGCCTTTCTGGGCGGCATCGCCTTCGGCGCAGTGGGCATGTGTTTTACCGCTGTGGTGAAAACCATTGATCTTTTCAATTTGCCGGTGTTTTTGTTTGTAACGCCAATGTTTCTTTTCGGGGGAACTTTCTTTCCCCTGAGTGGTCTGCCTGTCTGGGCGCAGCAGGTGGCGCTGGTCCTGCCGCTGACGCATCTGGTTAATGTCGTGCGTGCTTTGAATTACGGCCTGTGCAATCAGGATGTTGTGATCGGTATTTGTTATCTGATTATATTTAGTCTGCTTACCATACCTTATGCGTTATTCAAGATGCAGCGCAGATTGATTAAGTAATTTTGACGGCCTCGTAAAAAGGCCGCAGGCAAAGCGCGCGAATCATGAGGAATGAGGAATACTTAACGTACGCCGCAGTGACGAAGGATGAAGCGCAACGCAGCATCCGGCCTTTTTACGAGGCCGTCATTACTTCCTTTTTAATATTTCCTCGCATAGACTCAAAAAATCTTCCGCGCCATGACTTTTCGGTGCGTATTCAAAAATTGTCTGGCCGAAGCTCGGGGCCTCCGCGACCACAATATTTTCACGAATTACCGTAGAAAACACTTTGTCTCCGAAGCGTTCTTTGATGCTGTCCATAATGGCATTATTGAGTTTTTTGCGGGAATCAAAGCGGGTGGCAATAATCCCTGATACCGTCAAATTCTTGTTAAAAATTTTATGCACTTCTTCAATGCTGTTCATCAGCCGGCCCATACCTTTCAACGCCAGAAATTCCATCTGCAGAGGTATGTAAATTTCCCGGCTGCAGGCCAGGGCGTTAACGGTAAGGAATCCGGCGGACGGCGGACAGTCAATTATGATGTAGTCTTTATTCCGAATACCCGTCAGTTTATTTTTTAAGGTCAATGCACCGTCAGGGAAGGTGGATTTTTCGTTTTCCATTTCCGCCAGATCAAGATTGGCCGGAAGCACGCTCATTCCCGAATGCTCCAGCAGCGCCTCTTCCAGAGGCACCAAACCTTTAATTACCGAATAAACGGTTTTCTTGAGATCGTGTGCGGCAATGCCCAGAGAATATGTCAAATGCGCCTGAGGATCAAAATCAACAAGCAGAACTTTCTTACCCAGCAGCGTCAGGCCGGCAGCAATATTTAAAGCACAGGTGGTTTTGCCTACCCCACCTTTTTGATTACATATGGCAATTATATCCGGCTTCATTATTTTCTCCTTTTTCTTAGAAGACAAAAACGGCAGCGGCAATTACGGTGGTGAATTTGTCATTTTTACATATTGTTGATTGAGTTACATTGAGTGTGCGGACTATCTTACCGCTGATTTTAAAAATTTCCTTTTTTTCATCCCAGCTTTCATCAACGTCGAAATCAATACCTAAAGTAGAGGCCAGCATGGCCGCCGCGAGATCTTCCGCATAATCACCGGCCTGCTTTTCCGTCTGTCCGTAGGCATGATGTTCACTGATATAACCATATGACGACTTGTCCGCGGGAATTGCGCAACCGACGGACGACGCCAGAAGACGCTTTGGTTCGTTACTGCAGCAACGGCTCATGACACAATATGTAATAGCGCCCGGAACCAGTGTCGTCAGTCCCTGCGGTTTCGAAATCATTTTACAATGCGGCGGAAAGATGCTGGAAACCTGGACCAGATTACATTTCTCGATACCGGCATCGCGCAACGCCCTCTCGAAGGAATGTAACTCGTCCTTATGTGTTCCAACTCCTTTGGTAAAAAAAATCTTTTTAGGTACAAACAAATTAGACACTTTCCCTCTCCTTTTAAGGCCATTAAAGGCAATTTTATTTATTTACTATTCGGTTGTAACAGACCCGCTTCTTTCGCCTACTAAAATTATCCGGGTGTGGGTCAAGTTGCTGGCTATTGTTTTCGAAACAGCCTGCATAATTTTAAATCCTATGGCATAGTCTTCATTCATAAGCCTACGCAAGCCAACTGCATCAATAACTATGGCCTGCGTGTCATCAATACAAAGAGCGCTGAGGGTATACAGATAGGGTTCTACTACGGCAGACCAGCCCGTTGCCTCTCCACCGATGATCATGTCCACGGTCACCTGCATCGGCGGTTTCTTTGGCCCCATATAATTATCTATGTACAAAACAATTTTACCTTCTTTTATCAAGTAAAGAGATTTGGCGAGATCACCATTTTGATACATGTGAGTACCGGCCAGGAATTTTTCTTCACTTGCCAGGACAGATAATTTATTTAATTCACCATCATCAAATCCTTTGAAAAAAATACATTCTTTTAATGCGCTGACGGGAACCACGAACTATCTCCTTCATCTGAGATTTAAACAACTTGTGCCTTATACCAGCCTTCAATCTCTTATGCCATAAATTATTTTGTGCACCAAGTTAAAATTGGTCATTTGATCTTGCCCAAATACCCAAAAAAGACTATAAAACTTTCTTAATTTAAATTATTGCCGAAAAGGTAGTTCGCGTTTGATTAAGGGATTTTTCATAAAATCTAAATTTTGTATTTTTATTCTGGCTGTGCTTTCGTTGGCAGCCTGCCTGAAAATACCGGAAACAATCAAGGATGTAAGCGACTTAGAGCAGAATCATCTGGCCTATTTGCAGGATCAGACCAAAAGCAGAGACCTGATCACCTTAGAAAACCAGAATCGCCTGGCCGAAGACTACAACATCATCTATTTTTCGGTTTGGCATCAGCGGGAACCATTCTACGCTTTGCCCGCCACAATTGATATTGATTCCAAAAGATTTGCCGCCAATTTTGGCTATGGTGAAAATAAAAGAAAACACACCGGAGACTGGTACAAAAAGCTCCTGCAAAATGCAGCTCTGGATAATTACCCCAACGCCCTCTATCGGGCCATTACTGTCCGCAATACCAATCTTCGCGCCTTGCCGACCGAGCGGCCTCATTTTAACAAACCGGGCGGCGACAGCGACGGCTGGCCTTTCGATAATCTGCAGCGCTCGTCAGTGGCGGCCAACACGCCGATTTTTGTCTGTCATTTAAGCGCCGATCAAACCTGGGCGCTTGTGGAAACCTCTTTTACTTTCGGCTGGATGCCGGTGGAAGATTTTGGCCGTGTAGATGATAACTTTATCAAAGAATGGGAATCAGGCCGCTATGCCGTAATTACCAGAGACCAGACCGGAATATTTTATCAAAACGGGCAGCTTGCTTTGAAGTCATCGCTGGGATATCGCTTTCCCCTGGTCGGAGAAACACAAAAAAAACTGGAGATTCTAGTCGCTGCCAAAAGTAATTTCAGCGACTGTGCAGTGATCAAAAAGAGCCATGTTGCCCGGGATGCGGCAGCGGTCGCACCTCTGCGGTTAACCTCTTTGAATGTGGTCAAAATAGCCAATGAACTGATTGGTGAGCCTTACGGCTGGGGCGGACTTTACGGAAACCGCGACTGCTCATCAATGACCCGGGATTTCTTCTCAGTTTTTGGACTGTGGCTGCCGCGCCATTCTGAAGATCAGGTTAAGGAAGCCGGCACTTATATTGATTTGAAGGGCATGACGTCGGAACAAAAAGAAAAAGTAATTATGGAAAAGGCAATACCGTACTTAACTCTGATTTGGCGTAAAGGTCACGTCATGCTGTATATAGGTGCAAAAGATGGTCAACCTCTGATTTTTCATAATGTCTGGGGAGTAAGAACCAAAGATTTAAGAGGATTCGAAGGAAGAAAAATCATTGGACAGGCAGTAATAACAACGCTGCATCCGGGCCGTGAATTAAGAAACTTTGATGCCGAAGCCGGTGATTTGCTGACCCACGTTGCAGGGATGAGTATTTTGGCACCTCAACAATAATGCTCTCACAGGACAAAACATTCATGGCGCA
>JBDKVD010000191.1:0-22397 GCA_039679325.1 Smithella sp. | reverse complement strand
ATGTCCGAGTATTTGAAAACAGTCCCGGAGGTGACGGATTATCAGGCTTACGTGGGAACAGCCTCGCCCTTCAACTTCAATGGTCTGGTGCGCCACTATTTTCTGCGTTCCGGAAGCAACGTGGCGGACATCCAGGTAAATTTCGTCGCCAAAGGTGACCGCAACGATCAGAGCCACGACATCGCTAAGCGCCTGCGGCCGGAGTTGAAGCGTATTGGCGACCACTACGGCGCTAGAATCAAGGTGGCTGAACTCCCGCCGGGCCCACCGGTATTGAGTACTCTAGTCGCCGAAATCTACGGTCCTGATACGTCGCGGCAGATCGAGATCGCCAGGCAGATAAGGGATATCTTCGAAACAACAGATGGCGTAGTCGATGTGGACTGGTTCGTGGAGGATGACCAGCGGAAGGTGACCTTCGAGGTAGATGAGGTAAAGGCAGCGGTAAGCGGCATCACAACGGAGGCTGTTGCCCGAAGTCTCCGGGTGGCCGTGGCTGGCGGAATTGCAGGCATCGTTCACATGGACAGAGAAAAGGAGCCCGTAGAGATCTTCCTGCGCCTGCCTCTTGAACTGCGCTCTGACCTGAACGCTTTGAAAACCCTGACGATTCCATCGTCAACCGGACAACTTGTTTCCCTGGCGGAACTGACGAAGTTTAGCCAAGGGATCGAGGATAAGACAATCTACCACAAAAACCTCAAAAAGGTTACCTATGTCACCGGCGACCTGGCGGGGACGGAGGAAAGCCCTGCTTATGCGATCCTGAAAATGAAGGACAGGATCGCGGATCTGAAACTTGCTGAAGGCTACGAGATGAAGCAATACTATGCAACCCAACCATGGCTGGAAGATCACTACAGCATGAAGTGGGATGGTGAATGGCACATCACTTACGAGGTCTTCCGGGACCTCGGCATTGCCTTCGCCGCAGTGTTGATCATTATCTACATTCTCGTAGTCGCCTGGTTCAAAAGCTTCATCACACCCATTATTATCATGGCCCCCATCCCGCTTACATTGGTAGGGATCCTGCCTGGACACTGGATTTTCGGTGCTTTCTTCACAGCGACCTCCATGATCGGTTTCATCGCCCTTGCGGGTATCGTCGTCCGAAACTCGATCCTGCTTGTGGATTTTATCCAAATGGAATGGCGGGAAACGGGAAATCTCCGTCAGGCCGTCATCCTGGCGGGGGCCGTCCGCTTCCGTCCTATCATCCTGACGGCGGCGGCGGTTGTGGTCGGGTCCTTTGTCATGCTTTTCGACCCCATCTTTCAAGGATTGGCCATAGCTATGATGTTCGGGGCAGTAGCCTCGACGGTACTGACCCTTATTGCAGTACCTATTCTCTACTATGAATTCTTTAAAAACAAACCCGGCCCGGCAGATGATGGAGGAAAGGATAACGAACGATAATCAATGAAATCAGGAATAAAAAGACAGTGCTGCAATGCTCTCGCCATCCATAACAGAAAGAATATCGACTACAACCTGATCAAATCGTCATGGTGGACGAGATAATCTGCAACACAGAGAAACAGAAACAGCCTACATGCCGGAAAACATATCGAGAATACTTGCGGTATCAGGATTTGAAAACAACACAGATTTATCCGGGAAAAATCAGCGATTGTGAGGCGATCCGGTGGATGGACATCCTTCATGGAAAATAGCTTTACTTTTATAACCAAATGAAACATTCAGGTCTTTGGGGTAATAAAATTGTTGAGATTTTGGCGGTGAAAGAGACGAAACAATATTTCTTCTGCAGCTTTGCTGTAGAGTGAAGATGAAGGGTGAATCCTTATGCCATATCCCATGACGAACAGACGACTAAATATGAATCAGATATTGGGTCGGTTTTGCAATTTCTTGCTGAGCGTAGCACGTGATTTCAAAAGCAACCAGGGGCTCTTATTGTCCGGCGCTGTTGCCTATTATGCGCTGTTGTCAATTGTACCCTTGACACTCCTCGTCCTTGTTGTGCTGACGCATTTTATAGAAGAGCAGCAGTTGATTCTAACATTATCAACGTATCTGGAAATGGTAATGCCCGGATATGCAGCAACTTTGACCAAACAGATGAGAATATTCCTTGAACACCGTAATGCGGTTGGCATTGTCGGTTTTATCAGCATGCTTTTTTTCAGTTCCATGGCTTTTTCCATGCTTGAAAAAGCCATGTCAGTGATTTTTTCAAAACAGATTAGGATTAAACGCCGCAACTTTCTCATATCCGCAATTATCCCCTATGTGTATATCTGCGTTATGGGGCTTGGTCTTCTGCTGGTGTCGTTTATTGTGGGAGCAATCGAGACACTTGAAAGTGAGCGTTTGGCAATACTTGGCTGGAGTTTGAACATAGGAGGCATAACCGGCGTGGTACTGTATATCCTGGGAATAGTCGGCGAGGTGCTGATGCTCACATCCTTCTACCTGGTGATGCCCGAAGTGCGAATCAGGTTTCGCTATGCACTTATTGGTGGAATATCAGCTACGGTTCTATGGGAGATTACCCGCCGGGCGCTGATCTGGTATTACGCAGTAATCTCCATGGTAAATTTAATTTATGGTTCCATTGCCATAACGGTGGTGACCCTTCTTAGTATAGAGGTTGTAGCCATAATCCTGTTACTGGGAGCCCAGGTTATTGCAGAACTTGGGCACAAAACCGATGAATTGACCAAAGAGGAACAATCAGGATT
Organism: Smithella sp.; assembly: GCA_039679325.1. GTDB lineage: Bacteria > Desulfobacterota > Syntrophia > Syntrophales > Smithellaceae > MVRV01. The sequence goes on along the minus strand of JBDKVD010000191.1, from coordinate 19,689 downwards.
TAAAATCTGATGTTGTGTAAATCTCACCGTAAGCCCACTATTATTGACAATTTATCGAATATATGTACGATTTCAGTCGGTAATCAATATTTGATTGACATAAAAGAACATTCTTCATAAATTCTCTCTATGAAACAATGTTTTATCAAGTGCCTCCTCGATATTATGTTTGATTTAGAAAAGAAGTAGGATATGCGGAATTTCTTGTGCAAATATATTTGATATCAACGAAAGGATTACAAAAATGCGTAAATACTTTTCAACAAGTATTATTTTAAACTTATTAGTTTTGTGTTTTACGGTCTATCCGGTTTTCGCGGGTGATAGTAACGGGAAGAAAGGATGCAATGCAATTTCCCCGACTGAAATTCGGGACATTCTGAACAACATAAACGCTAATAATGCAAAAGTATTATATATAAAAAAATCGCCATTAGCCGGGATATGCGAAGTTGCTATAGAGCGTGGGGGGCAACCGGCCATTTTTTATTTTGATATTGCCAGGACTCATCTGCTTTTCGGCAATATGGTGGAAATGAAGACCATGACCAACCTCACAGCCAAATCGGCCATGGAAATCCAGGATAAAAAGCGGATTGACACCTCCAAAATCCCTTTAACTTCAACCCTTCTCTTGGGCGATTTAAAAGCAGAAAAAAAGGTTATTATTTTTACCGATCCGGACTGTCCATACTGTGCCGACCTTCACAAGGTAATAAAACAAATTAGCGACAAGAGAAAAGATATAGCCTTTTATATTAAAATGTATCCTTTGGAGTTCCACAAAAATGCATATTGGAAATCCAAGAGCATAGTATGCAATAATTCCATGCAGTTGCTTCAAGATTGCTTTGATAAAAAGGAAATAGCAAAAACGGATTGCAAAACAGCAGAAGTTGACAACACGTTAAAACTGGCCAAATCATTGGGCATAACCGGAACACCGGCGATCATTCTGCCGGACGGCAGGCTACGTATAGGCGCCATGCCGGAGGCGGAATTGACAAAGTTGATTGATGGTAAAATATGAAAATAAATCGCCAGTATTAATGGCGGTATTGTGACGCTCTGCACAACGGTGTTGCCCGCATGAAAGGCAAAGTTATGACGATACCGATAAAATTAGCCTGCAGAGGTTAACCGGGATCATTTTGCCCAACGGCTGTAGAGGGTAAACCAGATCATCTTGGTGTATTCCCGGCCCACCTTTTTCCATTCGACGGACGAAAGTTCCCAGAAGTTAGCCGGTGCTTTTTCAAACACGGTCGGCACAAAATAAAACTCCCTCTTCTCTCCTTTAAATTCACTGGACACAATTAGTTTTATTCTGCGCATATGATAAGGAGAACTGACAAAGGTGGCCGACTTGAGTCCAAAATCAGCCATTGTCTTTTTAGCTGCCAGTATCTCCATGTGGGTGTCTTCATAAAAGTCAGGGTAGGAAGAGGGATTAAGGATTTTTTTCTTTTTCCCGGGATCGTGCATCAATAGATTCGGCGACAACGATTTTACGATTCCCTTATCGGTCACCTTATCAGATATTCTGCTTATTTTATTATATGCCGGAATAATCAGATAATCGGCCTTGCCTTCATCGATTAATTGGGAAGCCTGCTTGCGGCGCGCCGTAAAATCCGGCCCCAAAAGTAGAACAATGGTGTCCACTTTCTGATAGTCGGTAGAATAAAGCAGATAACGTGGTGCATATACAGCGGCACCGGCAATCAGCAGAATAATTAAGATTATGATTCGAGATGGTTTTTTACGTTTTTTCACGAATAATCCTTAACTGGTGAATCTACAACTTACTTTTTAATTCATGGAGTTTGTTGAGGGCGTCGAGGGGAGTCATTACGGAAATGTTCAGGTTTTTCAGTTCGCTGATAACTTCATCTTCGCTTTCCATAAAAAGATTCAGCTGCGGATTTTCATTTTTGGCGACATTTAAACCACGTGCTATGCGGGGCATGCCGATTTCGTCAAATTCCCCTTTTTCCAGATTATGCAAAATTTCCCTGGCGCGCAAGATTACCTCGTGGGGAACACCGGCAATTCTCGCCACTTCAATACCGTAACTGCGGCTGGTGCCCCCCTGCATAATCTTGCGCAAAAAGATTATTTTATCCTTCCACTCTTTCACGGCAATATTATAATTCTTGGCGCCTTCCCGGGTTGCAGCCAAATCGGTTAATTGATGATAGTGCGTGGCAAACAGGGTACGAACACCCCGACCTTTAAAATCATGAATATATTCGGCGACCGCCCAGGCAATGCTCAATCCGTCGAAAGTTGAGGTGCCCCTGCCCACTTCATCGAGAATAACCAGGCTGCGCGATGTTGCATTTTTCAATATTTCCGCCACTTCAGTCATTTCCACCATAAAAGTGCTCTGACCGCGGGCGAGATTATCCGAAGCGCCGACACGGGTAAATATTTTGTCGACCACACCGATTTTTGCTTTTGCCGCCGGGACAAAACCGCCCATCTGCGCCAGAAGGACAATCAAAGCCACCTGTCTGATATAGGTGGATTTACCGGCCATGTTCGGGCCGGTAATGATCAGCAATCTGTTGCTTGTGATGTCCAGCAGGGAGTCGTTCGGAACAAAGCCATCCCCCTTCAGGACTGCTTCGACAACCGGATGCCGCCCGTCATTTATTATTATCTCATCTTCATCATCAACATCCGGGCATGTGTAGTGATATTTTTCGGCAACCTCGGCCAGGGCGACGAAAGCATCCAGATCGGCAAGCAGGGATGAATCCTTCTGTATATCATTTATGTATTGAGCAATCTCGTTGCGCACATTCAGGTAAAGTTCATATTCTCTTTCCCGAATTTTTTCCTCGGCATTTAAAACCGTCTGTTCAAACTCTTTAAGTTCCTGATTAATGTAACGCTCGGCATTAACCAGTGTCTGCTTTCGCACATAGGAATCGGGAACCAGGGCGGCGTTGGCTTTGGTAACTTCAATGTAATAACCAAAGACGTTATTGAACCCGACTTTCAGGGTGTTAATCCCCGTCTTTTGCCGCTCCTGCAGCTCCAATGCTGCAATCCATTTCTTCGCATCCGTGCTGATTGATTTCAGCTTATCCAGTTCGTCGTCAAAACCGGCTCGAATGAAACCGCCCTCCTGGATATTCTGCCCGGGATCATCCGCTATCGCCCGGGCAATAATGTCCACCACCGCGGGCACCCCGGTGAGACTTTGCCGAATATGCACCAGCGCCGGGGCAGTAAAATCGGATAGAATTGATTTTAATTCGGGAATTGCATCCAGGGACACTTTCAGCGCCACTAAATCACGAGGATTGGCAACCCTCAGGGCGACACGCCCGGCCAATCGTTCCAGATCATAAATACGCGACAGGATTTTTCGCAAGTTCGATCGTACAATATGTCCTTCTTTAATCTCCGCGACGGATAAAAGCCTTGCCCGGATTTTTTCCACATCCACGAGCGGATAATTCAACCACCAGCGCAAACGCCTTGTTCCCATCGGCGTCAGTGTTTCATTGATCAGTCCGAAAAGAGACCCGGCCCGCGAGTTGTCAAAGATGGTGGCAAACAGCTCCAGATTCCGGCGCGCCGTATCATCAATTATGAGATAGTTTTCCGTGGCATACCATTTTATTTCATTTATATGCTGCGGCTGGATTTTCTGGGTCTCGGTGACATAGCGTAAAACGGCGCCGGCCACAGATATTACCGCCGTACGCCCCGCAATGTTGGATGAGGATATTTTTTCGGCGGTAAAAATATCCTTCAGTAAATTCTGAGCCTGTTCATAGTTAAAATAATCTTCACCGAGATAATTTATGCGGCCCTGCGGCCATTGCTTTTCCAGATTTTTCAGCAGCACTTTGTCGGGAAAAGATTTTGCGACAATCAATTCTTTGCAATCAAGTCCGGCTATGGCGGTCATAAAAGAATCGCGGTCGGAAAATTCACTTATCTGAAATTCACCGGTAGAAATATCCACAAAAGCAAGACCGATCATTTCCGAGTGGAAGGAAAGGCCGGCCAGAAAATTGTTCTCCCCCGAGGTCAGATTTTCCGCATCCAGCAGAAGACCCGGAGTAATTACCCGGATCACCTCTCTCTTCACAATTCCCTTTGCTTTTTTGGGATCTTCCACTTGTTCGCAGATTGCAACTTTAAATCCCTTTTCCACCAGTTTGGTAATATAAGAGGAAGCGGCATGATAAGGAAAACCGCACAGCGGAACACTGTCTTCCTTTCCTTTGTTGCGGGAGGTTAACGTTATTTCCAGGATGGGGGCGACCAGCGTTGCATCTTCAAAAAACAACTCATAGAAATCGCCCATGCGGTAAAGCAGAATGCAGTCGGGATATTTTTCCTTGATCTCGACATACTGCTTCATGGCGGGAGTTAAATTCAGTGTTGCCCCTACTCCCATTTCCCGTCACCTTTTTGGCGTAAATCAATAAAATCCGGATCGTCCGGCTTATTGGGCCTTGTATTTGTCGTAACGATAAATCGATTTGCCAACCAGCTTACAATACTTATAACCAGTGCGCCGAAGAGTGCGGCAAAAAATCCGCTGACCTCGAAACCGTCCACAAAATAGGCGACCATCTTCAGCAGAAAGGCATTAATAATAAAGGTAAAAAGCCCCAGGGACAGTATATTCAGGGGCAGGGTAAGAATAATCAATACCGGCTTAATAACGATATTTATAAGCCCCAGAAGCGCCGCAGAAATGATTGCCGTCGACAGCGAATCAACGTGTATTCCGGGAATAAGCATCGAGGACAGCAAAATGGCCGCCGTGATGATGAGCCAGCGTGTTATAATTACCAGCATTGTCATACCTTAAAATTTAAGCCTTTTAATTTTATTAATTTTTGCCCGGAGCTTAGTCTTATTTATCGGAGGCCACAGTTTTCGCGGATTTGAAAAACATCCAGGCCACACTGAATCCGCTCATAACGGAAGTCTTGTTTTTTACCAGGGGACTGTCTTCAAAAACGGCGCCATGGAGAAAATCAGCACTGGCGAAAGCATTAAAAATAAACTGCTTATATTCTTTTTTTAAGCCAACGGTTAACGTCGAGCCGCTGTAACCTCCGCGGGCTGAATATGCCGGTCTGATTGGCGTTGCATAAGCCCGTTCCACCGTGTAGTAATAATCATGATAAGAGCTGTCGGCAAACACCGGCCCGGCGGATATTCCTAATTCTATTCCTGTTTCAGGAATAAAATCGCCTTTTTCGAAATTAATCCGGGGACTGAATATCCATCCTTCATGGTGCACTGATGAAAAATCAGTGGAAAATACAGACCTCACCGGCAGAGTTAAACTCAGTTTATAATTATCCGTCTTGCTTTCCATAATAGTTATTCTCAGGGCCGGTCCAAACTCAAAAGTGGGATCCAGATCCGGCATGCCGGCGCGGGCGGTGTTGTCGGAACTGTCAACCGGAACAGAACCGAATATGCTGAAATCCAGGAGAACCCGGTCTGTTTTAAATACCCGTCCGGTAATGCGCCGGTCGTCAACTCTTAAAATATCACCGCGGTAAACTATATAAGGATAAGGCAAAACATAAAACTTATATTCGTCTGAACCCCGATAATCGGGCATTTGCAGAAATGCGGCGCCAATCCCCAATTCCCAGAGAGGTTTTTCTTCACTGACGGCGCTTGAAGGCAATGAAACGACCAGCAACAATATTAAAAAAACAATAACATTGTGTTTGATGTTCATTCCCGCTTTATAGTTTTTATAGTACATAATTACTTGTTTATTTGGAGCAATCGGGCGAATGTTGTTGACTAAATAAATTTACCTTCCAAATCCCCCTTTGTAAAGGGGGATACAGGGGGATTTTAATTACACTTTGTAAAATCTCCCCCACCCCCTCTTTAAAAAATAGGGGGCTTTAGTGCTTAATCCACTGACATTAGCAGCCGGGCTGCAATTGCTTTGCCCAATTCCCGGCATTTTGCAAGCACCGCCTCATCAGGTACGTGCTTGGATGATACACTCTCGGCGGCAATTTCCACTTTCATTTCTTTGAGCATTTCTTCCAAATGACGCACGGACTCGCCGCTCCATCCATAGGAACCAAAAGCCGCCCCGATCAAATTGGCGGGCCTTAATCCCTTCAGGTAAGTCATTATATCCGCCATTTGCGGCAGTATATTGTTGTTTAAAGTGGAGGAACCCACAATTAAAGCTCCGGCTTCTAAAATTTCATAGACAACTTCGCTGCGGTGCACTTCATTAACCGGCATCACTTTAACTTTTACTCCCTCCTCCGACAAAGCCTCGCTGATGGCGCGGGCCATCTTCTCGGTGGAATGCCACATGGTGGCATAAACCACAACGGCCTTGGCGGCAGGTTTCTGCGACGCCCATTTCTGATAGAGATCAATAATTTTGCCTAAATCTTTCCGCCACACAGGGCCGTGGTCGGGAGCAAACATCTTAATTTCCCATCCTTTTGCCATTACTTTTTCCAGGGCTTTCAAAACATTCGGCGAATAAGGCAAAACAATATTTGCGTAGTACGTTGCCGCTTCGTATTCCAATGTCGCCGATGGAATTTCATCAGCAAATCTTTCCAAAGACGCCAGGTGCATGCCAAAGGCATCCTGTGAAAACAAGACCTGATCTTGCGCCAGATACGAAAACATGCTGTCCGGCCAATGAATCATGCGGGTTTCCATGAAATTTAATTCCATGTTTCCCAGACTTAAACTTTCCCCTTCTTTAACCGCAATAATTTCGTGTTCATCATGAAAAATATCCTTGAGCGTCTTTATACCAAGGGTTGACGCAAAAACTTTTTCCGGTTTAATCAGATCAATTACTTCGGCCAGGCAACCGGAATGATCCATTTCCGAATGATTGGAAACGATATATTTAATCTGCGAGAGATCGACAACAGACTTGATCCGGGCCAGCATTTCATCTTTGAAAGGCGCTTTGACAGTATCGATCAGAGTAATTTTATCTGCCACGACGAGATAGGCATTATAAGTGCTGCCATGCGGAGTCTTATAACCGTGAAAATCACGAATCGTCCAATCAATTGCTCCCACCCAGTAAACATGATCGCTGATTTTTATTGCCGAATAAACATTGCCCATTTTATGCTGCCTCCCTTCTCTTTGTTGTTTTACAGTACTCTGTTTATACATCATCATCCTGCGGGAGGCAAGACAATGTAGTCTTGCGCCGTCAAAACCAGGTTTTTGATAACTGTTTTTCAGGAGTTTACCGGTCACCGATACACTTTTCCCCTATGCTGCAGGGCATCACAGCCAGGTAGAGGAAGGCCTTTATTTATTCTCAGCTTAATCAAAAAGTTATGTTCTTGTATTTCTTAATAATATTATCTGAAAGATTTTTTATTTTTTTTATCACTCCCGTTGACATCCAATTGTTTTTGTATTATGTACTTCACGTTTTAATTTAAAAATATTATCAATCATAGTTAGTTCAGTCTTAAAGCCCCGTTCTGACGGGGACGATTATCGGTTGCAAGGTTCAAGCCGGTATTGGAGGAACCGCTTTTAATCAGTTTATACTTTTTATTTAAGGCACAGTTTTAACCCCTTCAGAAAGCCCACTTAAAAATTGTGCTCTTAATTAAAGAAGTTTTTGCAGTTTAATTCTACTTTATGGAGGATATTTAAATGGTTGGAAAAGACGTTGTAATTGTTTCCGCATGTCGTAGTGCAGTTGGTTCCTATGGTGGATCTTTGAAAGATCTTAATGCTGCCGCTTTAGGAGCCGTAGTCTTCAAAGATGCCGTGAAGCGAGCCGGTATTGATCCCGTATTGATTGATGACGTTCGTTGTGGCTGCGTCTTCGATGACAAGATTTACAACAACATTGGACGCGTGGTATCATTGATGGCCGGAATTCCCGAATCCGTAGCCGCAACCTCCATGAACCGTGTTTGCGTTTCCGCCATGGAAGCAGTAACATCCGGAGCAGCCTTGATTAAAGCCGGAATGGCCGACATTATCCTGGCCGGCGGTTCGGAAAGCATGACCAATTCACCTTATTCCCTGCCCGGTTCCCGTTGGGGCTATCGTCTGCAGAATCAGACGGTTCAGGACGACCTCATCACCGGTCTGCATTGCGGATCGCATTTGCTGCCCGGACCGGAAAAAGGCCCCCTGAAGGAAGGAGCACTCATCGACCTGTACAGAGGCAAGCCTTACATTATGGGCCTGACCGCTGAATTTATCGCTCAGTATTACAATATCAGCCGCGAAGAAATGGATCAAATAGCTACCCGCAGCCATAATAACGTGGAAAGAGCCAACAAAGACGGTGATTTCGTGGAAGAAATCGTTCCCGTCGCACTTAAACAGAAAAAAGGCAAACCGGACAAGATTTTCGACAAAGACGAACATTTCCGTCCCGGTATGACGATAGAAGCGATGAGAGATTTACCCCCCGCCTTCGTTCCGAAGATCGGCAAGGTTACCGCTGCCAACGCTTCCGGACTCAACGACGGCGCCAGCGCCATGCTGATTATGTCCGCGGAAAAAGCCAAAGAACTGGGCTGCACACCTCTTGCCCGCATTAAAGCATTTGGCCGCGGCGCTTGCCATCCCCAAATCATGGGCGTAAGTCCCGTGCCGGCAGTAAAATACCTGGAAAAAGACTCCGGTCTGAAACTGGCCGACTTTGAACTGATCGAACTCAACGAAGCCTTCGCCAGCCAGTATCTGGCCTGCGAAAAAGAAATGGGCCTCAACAGAGAAATTACCAATGTCAATGGATCGGGCATCGGCATGGGCCATCCGGTTGGTTCCACAGGATGCCGCATCATGGTCACCTTGCTGTATGCGATGAAGAAACGCGGCATGACCCTCGGTCTGGCCACAATTTGCGGCGGCGGCGGTGTCTCCCTGGCCGTAGCCCTCGAAATGCTGTAATATCTCCACCTAAGCTAAATTAGTATTAAAAAACCCGGAAGGTAGTTTAACCGCCTTCCGGGTTTTCTTTATTATTAAAATACAATTGTGAATTTTCTATTTTTTATTCCGTATTGGTGTCAGTTTGTTTCACTTCAGGTTTCTCTTCCATTTTTGGGTCGTCTATTGTTTGATCGATCGTCTTCTGATCGTCATTTTTTTGAACGTCAACTTTTTGACCATTAACTTCGGGGGTTTTTTCCTCCTCCGCTTCCGCTTCTTTAATAACTTCTTCATACTCCTGAATCACAATACCCCGCCGCAACATAATCCGATAGATTCTTTCTGATCGATTCTCCACATATCGGGAAGAGCCGTTGGGTTTGTAGCGCCGTGGATTCGGCAATATAGAGGCTAGAGTAGCCGCCTCCCGCGCAGTTAATCCTGAAGCATGCTTCCGATAATGAGTTTGCGCCGCCGCTTCCACACCGAAAACACCGTCGCCCATTTCGGCGACGTTCAGATAAAGCTCGATGATTCTTTTTTTGGGCAATTCTTTCTCCATTCGCCAGGTAATTATTGCCTCTTTTATTTTTCTCACTGGATTTTTAGAAGGAGAAAGATACAAATTTTTGGCCAATTGCTGGGAAATTGTACTTCCTCCTGCCTGAAATTTCTTTTTTTTGATATCTTTTTCCAGCGCCTGCTGCATGGCTTCGAAATCAAAACCTTCGTGTGACCAGAATTTATCATCCTCAGCAATAATAACAGCTTTCACCACGTACGGTGATATCCGGGAAAGAGGAACCCATGTATTTTTGATTGTTTTATCTATACTCTTCCGGCGCCACATTTCTTCTCTGTATTCCATAAATGCCGTTTTACCCGGTTTTTCTTCCTTTAAGGCGGAAATATTCGGGTAAATGAAATAACGCCCGATATCAACGACAAGATACGCAATAACTAAAACAGGCAACAAAATTAACAGCTTCTTCAATGTTCTCATTTTAACTTCCAAATTATCCTTTAAATTTTATATATCTTAGTGTATATTTTTTTATACACAACTATTTATACAAAACGGTATAGAAAATGCAAAATAAATTTGACATAACCAATTTATTTTAGTATGAGGTACATGCGTGTTTAGAAAAGTTGGATCACCACAGGTAAATATTCACAAGTTTTCTGTGTGCAGTCAAAAACAAAACCTCTTCGGCGTCCTGCCAAATCTGTACACCGTTAACAAAGTGGGGCCCCCCCATCAATACGAAGGAGGTACTTCATGATGAAACGGCAGATCTTTTTATTAGCAGTGCTTTTTTTAATCAGTTTGTCTTTAGGCTTTGCGACCGGCGCATCGGCTAAACAATACATAGTTAAAAAAGGTGATACCCTCAACACTGTATCCAAAAAAACCGGCGTTAGCGTACGCGACTTAAAGCAGGCTAACGGTCTTAAGGGAACTAAGCTGAAATCAAAGCAAGTTCTCATCATCCCTCAGAAAGACTCTGATGTTGCCTCTGTAAAAACAAAGGACAAGCGGACTGCTAAAAAATCACCGGCAACAACAGCAACCTATTACACCGTCAAAAAAGGCGACAAACTTCCATCAATAGCCAGAAAAACAGGAGTCCCGGTAAAGCAAATATTAGCCTTGAATAACATGAAGCAGAAAAAGCTGAAAGTGGGACAGAGATTGCTCCTGGCTAAGGCAACGGTTCCGACTCCATCTAAACCGGAAAAAGAACCCGTGGCTGATGTTGAGAATGCATTGAGCGAAGATGATGACTTGGAAGAGGATGTGCTTCCGGTAGATAATTACATTGATACGAGAAGAGAAAGTCATAATTCTGAAGTTTTGGGAAAATGGGGCAGTCCTGATGAAAGGAAACTATTTATAAAAGTAGCAACCGGTTTCCTGGGTGCACCTTACAGATTAGGCGGTTCAACAGTTAGGGGAATTGATTGTTCCGCATTTGTCCGCAAGATATATCAACTTTTTGACATAAGTCTGCCCCGCACCGCTTACGAGCAGTCTAACGTTGGTCGGAGTGTTGCGAAAAATGAACTGCTGGAAGGAGATCTGGTTTTCTTCCGCACGAAGCGAGCTGTCGGCCACGTAGGCATATACATCGGCAATGGTGAATTTGTTCATGCATCCTCGAAAGACAGAGCCGTAAGGATCGACAATCTTGACGCCCCTTATTTTTATAAAAGATTTGTACGCGCCGTTCGTGTCAAAGGGCTCGATGACAAAGGCGTCTAATTTTTCTGAAACAGTCAGCTGAAGTAATTTAAAAAGGGCATTTTAAAGATGCCCTTTTTTTATCTTTAAGCTGCTGTAGACGGTTTTGCCGATTGATTATCCAACCTGTTTATTATATTATTTAATGACTTAAACTCTCCTGTTTTTGTACGATTTGACGTTTGAGAAATAATTATAAGACATTCACAAAAGGAATAGGTACTATTGGGAAAAAATATCGTTGAAAAAATTCTTGCACAGCATTTAACCTGCGGCCGTCTGGTGCCCGGCGAAGAAATCGGCATCCGCATTGATCAGACTTTGACACAGGATGCCACGGGTACTATGGCTTATCTGCAATTCGAAGCAATGGGCATCGCCAAAGTCAAAACCGATCTGTCGGTAAGTTATATCGATCATAATACCATCCAGATCGGTTTTGAAAACGCCGACGACCATAGATATTTGCAAAGCATCGCCCGGAAATTCGGGATTGTCCTTTCCCGCGCCGGAAACGGGATTTGCCATCAGGTGCATCTGGAGCGATTCGGCAGGCCCGGAAAAACATTAATCGGTTCGGACAGCCACACACCCACCTGCGGGGCGCTCGGCATGATTGCCATTGGAGCCGGAGGGCTTGATGTGGCGCAGGCTATGGCGGGTGAGCCGTTTTATCTTGTTTGTCCAAAGGTTATCCGCATAAATTTATCGGGAAAGCTGTCACCTTGGGTTTCCGCAAAGGACGTAATTCTTAAGGTACTGGAAATCTTTACGACGAAGGGAAATGTCGGCGCCATCTTTGAGTATGGCGGCGAAGGCGTAATATCGCTTACCGTTCCGGAACGGGCCACCATAACCAATATGGGGGCGGAATGCGGCGTAACTACATCCGTCTTCCCCAGCGATGAGATGACCAGACAATTCTTGCGCGCACAGCAAAGAGAGGCTGATTTTATGGAACTTATGCCCGATCGCGACGCCTCATATGCGCAAGTTATTGATATTGATTTGTCCGGACTGGAACCGCTGACGGCCAAACCGCACAGCCCGGATAATATCAGTACTGTCAGGAGCATGAAAAATATTGCCGTGGATCAGGTCTGTCTGGGCAGCTGCACCAATTCTTCTTACAAAGATCTGGTGAGAGTGGCAAAGATTCTCCAAGGAAAAGTAGTGCATCCCGATGTCAGTTTTATTCTGGCGCCCGGTTCCAGGCAGGTTCTGAAAAATCTGGCCCGCGACGGATATCTGGCCGATTTAATTGCCGCCGGTGCACGTCTGATGGAAAATGCCTGCGGCTTTTGCATCGGCAACAGCCAGAGCCCCAAATCCGGTTCCGTATCGCTGCGCACATCCAACCGCAATTTCCTGGGACGGTCCGGAACAATGGACGCCGATGTTTACCTGGTCAGTCCCGAAACCGCGGCAGCGGCGGTAATTACAGGACGATTCACTGATCCACGCGATTTGAATATACCCTACCCGCCGGTCGAAATACCGCAAAAGTTCATCATTGATGACAGCATGGTCATTTGGCCGGATCACAACGCAATCGATATTGAAATCTATCGCGGCCCGAATATCGGTGCGCCGCCGCAAAACACAGAGCTGCCGGCCGTCATCGAGGCTCAGGTAACAATAAAAGTAGGTGATAAAATTACAACCGATCATATTATTCCGGCGGGTGCGCGCATGAAGTACCGCTCGAATATTCCTAAATATGCCGAGTTCGTTTTTGAAAATGTCGACCCACATTTTGCGGAAAATGCGCAGAAAATAAAAGCATCCGGGAAACAGAATGTTATTGTGGCCGGCGTTTCTTACGGTCAGGGATCCTCCCGCGAACATGCGGCTATCTGTCCCATGTATCTGGGTGTCCGCGCCGTCATTGCCAAATCTTTCGAACGTATTCACACCGCTAATCTGATTAATTTCGGCATACTGCCGCTTATTTTTTGCGATGAGCGTGACTATGAAAAAATCGAGCAGGGTGACGAGCTAAAAATAGCCAACGTCCGCGAATTAATTACCACGGGCAGTGATTTGCTTGTTGACAACATTAACAAACAATACTCTTTTTCGGTCACCTGCAATTTATCGACAAGACAAAAACAAATAATTCTGGCAGGCGGCGCACTTAATGTTAGTAGAAGGCTGAGGGCTGAAGACTGAAGGCTAAAGGACAAGATGAAGTGCGCGAAACGCGCCACAAAATAAACCCTCAGCCTTCAACCTTCAACCTGCCTGACAAGGAGCAAATATTCTTATGTCCCCAAAAATTAAAGTAAAAACAACACTTGTCGAAATGGACGGCGATGAGATGACCAGAATCATGTGGCAGATGGTCAAAGAAAAACTTCTTTCCCCCTATCTTGACATGAATATTGATTATTACGATTTGCACATCAAGCATCGCGATGATACCGACGATCAGGTAACGGTGGATGCGGCAAAAGCAATCATGAAATACGGTGTAGGCATTAAATGTGCAACGATTACACCCAATGAAGACAGGGTAAAAGAATATAACCTGAAAAAGGCTTGGAAAAGTCCCAACGGGACAATCCGGGCGATGCTGGACGGCACGGTATTCCGCACACCGATTCTGGTTAAAAACATAAGACCGGCCGTTTCGGCCTGGAAAAAACCGATCACCATCGGGCGTCACGCCTATGGCGATGTATACAGCAACACGGAATTCGCCGTTCCCGGTGCAGGAAAGCTGGAGCTTGTCTTTACTCCCCGTGAGGGAGGCGAACAAATCAGCATTCCCGTTTTTGACTTCCCCGGCCGGGGTATAGCGCAGGTTAATCACAATCTGGATCAGTCCATATTAAGTTTTGCCCGGGCGTGTTTTACTTACGCCCTCGCTGAAAAGGTAGATTTGTGGTTTTCCACCAAAGACACCATCTCTAAAATATACGACGCCGGTTTCCGCGACATCTTTGAGCGCGAGTTTGAACAAAACTGGCAGGATAAATTTCAAGCAGCCGGAATAGAATATTTTTTCACCTTAATAGACGATGCCGTCGCCCGGATCATGAAAAGCGAAGGCGGTATTCTCTGGGCACTGAAAAATTACGATGGTGATGTTCTATCGGACATGATTGCCTCGGCCAACGGCTCTCTGGCGATGATGACTTCCGTTCTTGTTTCTCCCAACGGCTGGTTCGAATATGAAGCCGCTCACGGCACCGTGCAGAAACATTACTATAAACATTTACAAGGAGAAGAAACATCGAGCAATTCCATGGCGTTGATTTTTGCCTGGACCGGCGGTCTGCGCAAGCGCGGTGAACTGGACGGAACTCCCGATGTGATTGAATTTGCGGCTAAACTCGAAGAAGCGGCCCTGTCTACGGTCGAGGAAGGCATTATGACGGGAGATCTGCTGGCATTGGCTGATAAAAAAGGGTCCAACAGGAAAGTCAACACTGAAGATTTCATTGACGCCATTGCCGCCAATTTATACAAAAAATTATGAATCAATTACCAAATCTACTGGACTTCACTCAGGAGGAAATAGAAGAATTCATTTTCTCCCTGGGCAAAGAAAAATACCGCGCCCGGCAAATCATGAAATGCCTTTACCAGTCGGGGCATCGTTCCTTTGCCGAAATGACCACTATCTCCCGGGAATTTCGCAGCAGGCTTGCGGAAATTTCCCGCATCGAGCGGCCGGAAGTAGTCAAAATTCTGGAATCGAAGGACGGAACAAAAAAGGCGCTCCTGCGCCTGGAAGACGGTCTTTTTATCGAAAGCGTTCTCATCCCCGGCAAGAACAACTGGACGATTTGCGTATCGACGCAAGCCGGGTGCGCCATGGGCTGCCAGTTCTGTCTTACCGCCCGCCAGGGTTTTAAAAGAAATTTAATGCCTTCGGAAATTACCGGACAGATTCTTGCCCTGCGGGAAAAAACATCCCAGGAATTGGAAATCAAAAACATTGTAATGATGGGAATGGGTGAACCTCTGGCTAATTACGAAAGCACATTGAAGGCGATAAAAAATCTTACCTGCGATTTCGGGTTAGGTTTTTCCAACCGTAAAGTCACGGTTTCCACCTGCGGCCTGGCGCCGCAAATTGTGCGATTGGGTGCTGATATTTGCATAAATCTGGCCGTATCGTTAAACGCTCCCGATAACGAAACTCGAAGCGCTCTGATGCCCGTTAATAAAAAGCATCCGCTGGAGGGGCTGCTGGCAGCCTGCAAGAAATATCCGATGCCGGGACGCCGCCTGCTCACTTTTGAATATATACTTATTAATGGAGTAAACTCATCGGTGCGCGACGCCGAGAAGCTGGCCGCATTACTGAAGGATCAGCGCTGTAAATTAAATTTGATTGTATTTAATGAATTTCCCGGCTCAGCTTTTAAGTCTCCGCCCAGAGAAGACGTGGAAGCTTTCCAGCAGGTACTGATTAAAAAGCATTACACGACCGTCATTCGCGCCAGTAAAGGCGGTGATATCCTCGCCGCCTGCGGGCAGTTAAGCGGGACCATGAAGTCGTAAGGAAAATACAACCCTTTTAAAATGCCCATATGGGGGAGACTGGAGGTAAAAGGAATGTATCAGAGTGACGCTGATAAGACAAAAGAAGCCATGCAGAATGTGATAAAAAAAGTCCCAACAAGATTGATAGTTATTGGGGGTGTTATTCTTTTAATCCTGATTTTCTTCCGGCCGTGGGTGCAGGTCGGCGCGGGGCAAAGGGGCATCGTTCTTGATTTCGGCGCCGTGCAAAAGCAAGTTCTGGAGGAGGGGCTGCATTTACGCATACCGGTGATGCAGCAGGTAGTGTTGATGGATGTGAAGGTTCAGAAGGCGGAAACTGATGCGGCGGCGGCTTCGGCGGATCTTCAGGATGTTACTTCCCGGATAGCCTTAAATTATCACATCGTTCCGGATAAGGCTAATATTGTCTATCAGAAGATAGGTATCCAGTTCAAGGAGCGTATTATTGACCCGGCCATTCTGGAGGTCGTCAAGGCCGTAACCGCCAAGTACTCGGCAGAGGAACTTATAACCAAGAGACCCGCCGTCAGTGAGGCAATGAGGGTGGCTCTGGCAGAAAGACTTATAGCAAACAACATTGCCGTTGATGCCTTTTCCATCACGATCTTCAGTTTCTCGAAGATATTCACCGAGGCTATCGAATCCAAACAGACGGCGGAACAACTGGCTCTAAAAGCAAAAAGGGATCTGGAAAGGATAAAAATTGAAGCGGAACAAAAGATTACTGCGGCCCGCGCCGAAGCAGAATCGCTGAGATTACAGAGAGCAAACATTTCGCCGGACCTGATAGAACTGAGAAGAATTGAAGCCAATATGAAGGCCATCGAAAAATGGAACGGAATACTCCCTCAGGTAACGGGTGGAGGTGCCATACCTTTGATTGGTTTGGGTGATACACCGAAAAAAATTAAACCATAAAAGAAACGGGCACCGATTATCTCCGGTCGGTAACATGCTCCACTAACACCATTTGTCGTATTGAACTGCAAGTGGGGTATTACTTTTGAATGGAACCCCATCAATTAAAGAAATATTTTTTTCTTTTTTCAAGCTCGGCTGTACTGCTTTTGGCGGTCCTGCAATGGTTGTGCATATTCGTAAAATGGTAGTAGAACAGAAGCAATGGCTGAATGAGGCTACTTTTAGTAACGGCGTTGCTCTGTGCCAAATGATTCCCGGTGCAACGGCAATGCAAGCTGCCGCCTATGCCGGTTTCAAAACAAGAAGTGTACTTGGCGCCGGTGCAAGCTTTATCGGTTTTGCTCTACCGGCATTTCTAATTATGGTCGTTCTTTCTGCGGCATATGCAAAAGGCCATTCGCTACCTCCCATAATATCCGCATTCAAAGGTCTTCAGGTTATAGTTACGGCTATCGTGGCAAATGCCGCCTTAACATTCGGCAAAACCTGGTTAAAGGATTGGAGGGGAATATTTATTACACTGATGGCGGCAGCGATGTTCGGTCTGGGAATAAATCCTGTTTTAGTCATTATAGCGGCCGGGATATGCGGGCTGGGCTTACATGGCAGAAATGATATACCTTCCGTTCAAGCAATCGTTGCTGAACATCGTCATCCTTATAAATCGTTATTATTTATACTTCTGCTCGCCGCAATTGCCCTTGCTCTGCTGTTCATTTTCCGCAGACCTATTTTTGATCTGGCTTTCCTTATGTCCCGCATTGATTTATTCGCTTTTGGTGGTGGTTTTTCTTCGCTTCCCATAATGTTGAACGAGGTCGTGCATGTTCGCGGTTGGCTCGACAGCCTTACTTTCCTGGATGGGATTGCCCTTGGACAGATTACGCCGGGACCAATTGTTATTACGGCAACCTTTATCGGCTACATGCTGTACGGGTATTTCGGTGCCATAATCGCGACGATTTTCATATTCTTGCCCTCCTTTATTCTCGTAATCGCGCTGGAACCCTATTTTGCAAAGCTTCAGCGTTCCCGGTGTTTTAGCAGAACCATCAAGGGCATCCTTTATTCTTTTGTCGGAATGCTTCTTTCAGTTGTAATCTATTTCGCAGTAAATATTACATGGGATGTTCCTCGAATACTATTGGTAATCGCCACTTTCACAGCTTTGATTTACAATGTGAAACTACCCTGGATTATTATTGCCGGCGTAATTGTTTCCGTGTTTGTTTTTTAATTTCCGGTTGTGCATTTGAATTTAATTGTGATACCAAGTTCAGTCGTAAAAGCGTGAAGGACCTTCCCTGTAATTCCATCCGCATTCAGCAAAGATAGTACGGCAATCATCCACCGTCTGTCCCCTGCCTTCTTCGGTTTTTTCCCGGATATCCCGAGGATTCGCGCCAACTTCCGCCCAAAATAAATTGGCGCCCGCAAGGCCGCCCAAAGTACAAGGCTCATGGGTGCAATTGCCCATCACGTTTCGTGGCATCCCCAGTCTTGTTACGGCCACGATCTGTGCCATACGCAGTTCAGTGATAGTTCCACGGCTGAACAACTCAGTGCCTGGAATTGGAATGCGCCTGGCTGCACCGCTATATGCAGGATTGAATGATGCCGTATAAAGAATCATCTCGGCAAGCTCTTCGTTTGTGTGTTCAGGTCCCACCGGCTCTACACAGGTTCCTACCATAAGGTCAGCTTCATGAAAGTTGCAGATACTTTGCTTTCTGTCAGCCGGCGACAAACCCGAATCAACACCCTCCCGCAACCGCAGGGCATGGTAAACACCGGCAAACCCTGCCTCTTTCATTCTCCGGGCATTGGTAATAGTCTGATCGCCCACATTGGCAATCAAAATCGTTTCCGGTTTCAGATTATTGCGTATTTCTTGTGATATTTCCAGAAACAGGCCAAAGGGATATTTGGCTGTTGTCATAATGTACACGGCATTGGCACCGTCTTTTTCAAATTGCCGGGCATAAGCTACAGCTTGTTCCACCGTCAGGCGTGTTTCTTTCTTGAAGACTTTATTCACCCGGGCAAATGAACAAAATTTGCAGTTAGCGGAACATGGCGCCAGATTCAGAGCAAGTTGG
This sequence comes from Smithella sp., assembly GCA_039679325.1. Lineage (GTDB taxonomy): Bacteria > Desulfobacterota > Syntrophia > Syntrophales > Smithellaceae > MVRV01. Next base: position 996 of record JBDKVD010000191.1, on the reverse strand, counting down.
GCATGCACTTCCGCCTTATTGCCGGCCAGCTCCTTGGATATACGGTTTGCCTCCGCCATGACAAGGTATGTCTCTGGTGCATCGGGAGGTAAGCCGAGAAGATAGATAAGTTCCTTCCTGAAGAGTGGTTCTCTATCCCGTGATTTTAAAAGGATGTCGTGTATGTCCATCATAACCTGATTTTATTTCCGTGATACGCATAGTATTTAGCGAGCCATAGCCGCGGAACGGCTGGCTATGGCTCTTTTTTTATCGAATTTCGCGGCGTTTGTTTTGTCTTCAGCGATTATTATTTATTTACATCAACCAGCAGACGTCCGCGGACTTTTCCGGCCATAAGATCGGCTGCCGCCGCAGGTAGATCAGCAAGTGCCAGCGCCTTCGGATTGATCGATTCCAGGGCTTTATCGGGCAGATCCACGGCCAGTCGCTTCCAGGCGAGTTTGCGTCTTTCAATGGGACACATAACGGAATCCACGCCGCGTAAACTTACTCCACGCAGGATGAAAGGCATTACTGTGGTGGGCAGATCCGCTCCACCGGCCAGTCCGCAGTTGGCGACGCAACCCAGGTAATCCATCTCCGCCAGAACGCGGGCCAGGACTTTACTACCGACGGTATCTACGGCCCCCGTCCATTTTTGTGTTTCCAGCGGTCGGGGCATTTCACCCCACTCGGGCCCGCCGATGATTTCTTTCACGCCTAAAGAGCGCAGATAGTCGTGAGCACTTTCCTGTCCGGGAGCCGTAAGCGCAGTTATATTATATCCCAGTTTTCCCAGGATGGCGCAGGCCACACTTCCCACTCCGCCGGCTGCTCCGGTAACCAGAACAGGACCTTTGTCGGGAGTTATTCCCGCTTCTTCCAGCGTCATAACACAAAGCATGGCCGTAAAACCGGCTGTTCCGATCATCATTGTTTTTTTGGTGTCCATACCTTCCGGCAGGGGGACAAGCCACTGTGATTTGACGCAGGCTTTCTGGGTGTATCCACCCC
>JBDKVD010000190.1:0-4443 GCA_039679325.1 Smithella sp. | reverse complement strand
AGGAGTTCGTGGTTGTAAATTATGCTGAAGAAGTATCCATCCAGGCAGTAATTCTGAAGGATGCCAAAGAGGAAATAGTTGGTATTGGCAGGTTTTATCTTGATGAGAATACCCATACCGCCGAAGTTGCCTTCACGGTCAAGGACGTATTCCATAATCGTGGTATTGGCACCGAACTGCTGGCTTATCTTATCTATCTGGCTAAGAAAAGAGGTTTGATCGGGTTTGTGGCGGAACTGTTGACAGAGAATAAGCCTATGTTCAGTATTTTAAATAAGGCCGGTTTTAAGCTCGTTCGGGTCGAAAATAATATGTATTTTATGAAGTTGACCTTTTAGGTGGACGGATGACTTATGCCAAGTTGCATTCTTTAGCTGACTTTGTTGGCCCAAGTCGTCGGCTTACTCAAGCTGTCGGCAAAGCCTCTTGCTAACCGCCCATGTTACGCTTTGAATGCAACTTGGTGTAATATTAAAGCAGTACTAGTTTTCGATGTGATGAGTTTGAATCAAGGAGATTACATGTCAAAAAAAGCTTTTCAAGATTATTATCCCGATAATATCAGCCACTGCTATGGTTGCGGTCGTCTGAATGATGCGGGCTTAAAGATAAAAAGTTACTGGGAAGGAGAAGAATCCGTCTGCATTCATGAACCCAGACCTGAACATACGGCAATTCCAGGCATTGTTTACGGAGGGCTTATCGCCGCTCTTATCGATTGTCATTCTTCTGGAACAGCAGCGGCAGCAAAATATCGTGCTGAAAATCGCGAGATGGATAGTCTGCCTACTTTGCGCTTTCTTACCGCATCTTTGCGTGTGGACTTTCTGCTGCCCACGCCTATGGGTGTACCATTGGAAATCCGCGGTAGAGTTAAAGAAATTAAAGGGAGAAAGGTTATTGTGGAATCTACGCTATCCGCAAATGGCCAAATCTGTGTCCGGGGAGAGGTAGTTGCTGTCCAGCTGCCGGAATATCTGGTTCCCGGAGAAATATGATATTTCATAAAATAGGTTGGTAAAATGGTTGAATGTGCTGAATAACTCCCTAGGGACACTTCCCAAATTAGCTACTGCCAGGTTAATAAAATATTATACGCAAATATAATAGGGAAGTGTCCCTAAATTACCAAGTGGTTTTTAAAGCAACGACATTATGAATGTTGTATCGATATAGAAAATTATTACACTTGCGAAAAATGCCGCATAATTTTTAATATGTATCATAAAAAAAAAGGGATTGCAAGTTAAGATGTGATCTGAAGAATAATCCACCACCAAGAAAGGCAGAAACCTCGTAAATCGGTGGGTATTGTGAAAGTTGCGAGGAGGCGTAAACGATCACAAAAAAAGGGGACTGCTATAGGATGATTTAGGAGGGATGCCACTTGGTGGTGGGTTATAAGTTTGTTAATAGAAATAAATGACATTCTTCAAGGACAAATCGGATCATAAATTCAGGCAAAATGAGCTCTCAAGGAATGCTGAATTGCACATATAGTATTTATTATGAATTTTATTTTTTTTTTCAGCTTGACATATTTGATTATTATGCTAGAGGCAACGGTGGTTTTTTTCAGGATGTATTACATTATTTTTTAAATCAGGGAAAATCCATCTTGTAGATTTCCCCTCGTCATATTCAGTACATGCTTGATTCAGATTTGCAGCTGTTTTGATAAAAACAGCGGGAGTGAAGTGGTGTGGTATAGAGCTTCTTTGTAGCGCACATTAAACCAGCCGGAAGTTTCCGGCTGCCGAACAAGTTCCCGCTTATGCGGGTGAATTTGGGTTTTTTAAGCAGGACTTGGTAAGTTAGAGAGGAAAAAACAAGGAGGAGGTAACAGACTGTGGATGTAATTGAACAAGGAGTAGGCGAACTCTTTATGGATCCGGATGCTGATAAAGCACGTGCCGCTTTCCGTCAGAAGTCGCGAAAATGGGACAACAAGGTTATGAGTGTCAAAGAGGCCGTGGAGAAATTTGTTCATGATGGTGAATATCTTGCTTTCGGTGGATTTGGATGTAACAGAATTCCGGCCGCCGCCGCTCATGAAATCGTTCGTCAAGGTAGAAAAAAAATGGGTTTTGCCGGTAATACTTCGACCGTTGACTTTGAAATTCTCTGTGCCGGTGAAGTATTTGACCACTGCGATCTGGCTTATGTCATCGCATTGGAAGCACGCGGGCTTTCACCGATGGCCCGCAGATACATGGAATCGGGCAAAGTCAAGATTTGTGAATGGACAAATTATTCTTTGGCGGTAAGGTTTAAAGCCGCTTCCGCCGGTGTTTCTTTTTATCCGGCGCGCGATATGATGGGAACCGATTCGTTTAAATACAGTGCGGCAAAAATGATTGAGTGTCCGTACACCGGAACAAATTATGTTCTTTTGCCGGCGCTTTATCCCGATGTAGCGGTAATTCATGTTCATGAAGCGGATATGTATGGTAATTGCCGTATACGTGGTATCACCATGTCGGATTACGATATAGCACGCGCTTCCAAGAAAGTAATTATTACCTGCGAGAGACTGATCTCCACTGATGAAATTCGCAACAGTCCCAATGAGACGATCATACCTTTCTGGTGTGTTGATGCTGTTTGCGAAGTTCCTTACGGCAGTTATCCCGGAAATATGGCCGGTGAATATTACTCTGATGAATTGCATATCAAAGAATGGCTAAAAGTAGAAAAAGAAGGCGGCAAAAATCCGGAAGTATTGAAGAAATTCCTGGATGAGCAAATTTTCAGCTGCAAAGACCATTTTGAGTACATTCAGAAGAACGGCGGTATGGCCAAAATGCAGACATTGAGACAAAAAGAATTGTTGCTCAACGGCGCGAAATAACAGAAAGGAGAAAAAATCATGTCTGATTACAATATGATGGAAATGATGATTTGTTCGGCGTCGCGAGAGCTGGAAGACGGTTCAACGGTCGGTGTCGGCACTGGTGCACCTTGTGCAGCAGCAATGTTAGCTCAGAAGTTATATTCACCTAATTTGATAATAATATTTGAAGCGGGAGGATCGTCACCCATAATCCCGGAAATGCCGATATCGGTCGGCGATTCCAGAACTACCTGGAAGGCTATTTCAGCCAGCGGTATGTGCGAAGTAATGGAAATGGGATGCCGCGGACAGATAGATTATACATTCCTGGGCGGTGCAGAGATTGATATGTACGGGAATCTCAATTCGACCATGGTCGGCACTGATTATTATAAACCGAAGGTTCGTCTGCCCGGTAGCGGAGGCGCTAATGATTTTGCTTCCTTCTGCTGGAAAATGATGGTCATGACGCCGCAGACTACCAAACGTTTTGTGGAGAAAGTAAGTTACTGCACGACACCAGGCTGGCTTTCCGGCGGTGATTCCCGCGCAAAGACAGGACTGCCCAAGGGAGTTGGACCTTACAAGATATTGACGAATATGGCGATTTTGGATTTTGAACCGGAATCAAAGCGGATGCGCGTTATCGCTTTGAATCACGGCTATTCCTTTAGCGATGTGCAGGAAAACTGCGGATTTGAACTTCTGCAGGCAAAGACACTTACGGAAAATCATCCGCCGACGGATGAAGAGCTGCGCATACTGCGTGAAGAGATTGATCCCTTCCGTTATGTAATCGGAAGATAAGCAGATAGAGTAAGTATCTGATAATTAAAGAGCCATAGCCTTTTGCAGACTATGGCTCTTTTTTGTTAAATATATTGGAGCTGTTTTAGTAAATTATTATTTATTTACATCAACCAGCAGACGTCCGCGGACTTTTCCGGCCATAAGATCGGCTGCCGCCGCGGGCAAATCACTAAACGCCAGCGCCTTCGGATTGATCGATTCCAGAGCTTTGTCCGGCAGATCCACGGCCAGTCGCTTCCAGGCGAGTTTGCGTCTTTCAATGGGACACATAACGGAATCGACGCCGCGTAAACTTACTCCACGCAGGATGAAAGGCATTACTGTGGTGGGCAGATCCGCTCCGCCGGCCAGTCCGCAGTTGGCGACGCAACCCAGGTAATCCATCTCCGCCAGAACGCGGGCCAGGACTTTACTGCCGACGGTATCTACGGCTCCCGTCCATTTTTGTGTTTCCAGCGGTCGGGGCATTTCACCCCACTCGGGCCCGCCGATGATTTCTTTCACGCCTAAAGAGCGCAGATAGTCGTGAGTACTTTCCTGTCCGGGAGCCGTAAGCGCAGTTATATTATAGCCCAGTTTTCCCAGGATGGCGCAGGCCACACTTCCCACTCCGCCGGCTGCTCCGGTAACCAGAACAGGACCTTTGTCGGGAGTTATTCCCGCTTCTTCCAGAGTCATAACACAAAGCATGGCCGTAAAACCGGCTGTTCCGATCATCATTGTTTTTTTGGTGTCCATACCTTCCGGCAGGGGGACAAGCCACTGTGATTTGACGCAGGCTTTCTGGGTGTATCCACCCC
>JBDKVD010000189.1:0-4084 GCA_039679325.1 Smithella sp. | reverse complement strand
GAAGTTACGAAACTAATGAGAGTATAGAGGGAGTCCATTTCTCCCGGCAAGGTAACGGATGAAGGTTTGGCCATAAATTTGACCTATTTTAATGCCTCTTCCCGTGTATTGTAGATCTTGAAAATGGTATCAAATCCGGAGATTTTAAACACATCTTTAACCGGCCCCTTGAGCCCGCAGAAAAGCATGTTTCCGCTTTTGGGCTTTAACTGTTTTGCTGTGGATAAAATGCTGCGCAGGCCTGCACTGCTGATGTATTCAAGCCCGCTGAAGTTGAGGAGAAAAGCTTTCTCGCCCTGGACGATCAGGTCCGACAATATCTTTTCGAATTCCGGAGCAGTGACGGCGTCAATTTTGCCTTTAACGGAAACAACAACCTTATTATATTCTTTCGCTGTATCAATTTCCATAAATGTTACCAGATATTTCCCTGTTAATTTTTGGAAGGAGTATAAGCAGAATGGTTTTTTTCTGTCAATTAAATACTCTTATTCCCTGATTACCTTGTTGGTCAGTGTCCCGATTTTTTCAATTTCCACGCTGATTACGTCGCCTTCTTTGAGGTACAGCGGCGGTTGGCGGGAGAAGCCGATTCCTTCCGGCGTGCCCGTCAGGATAATTGTTCCCGGCAGCAGTGTCATTGATTGGCTTAAATTGCTGACAATTTCTTGAATGTTGAAGATCATCTGAGATGTGTTGGAGGACTGAACAATCTTGCCGTTCAGAATGGCGCTGATCTTTAGATTGTTCGGATCGGCAATCTCGTCTTTGGTGACAATCCACGGCCCCAGTGGACAAAAGGTATCGAAACTTTTTCCTCTTGCCCACTGTCCCTTTTGTTTATCAAACTGCCAGTCGCGCGCGCTGGCGTCGTTGGCGCAGGTATAACCAAGAATGTAATCCTCAACCTCGCAAGGCTTAATGTTTTTTGCTTTTCTGCCGATGACCAAGGCCAGTTCCGCTTCATAATCCACGCAATCCGGTCCGGCGGCGGGTAGAATAAGCGGGTCTTCATGGCCGGTAATAGAGGATGTGGCTTTTAAAAACAATACCGGCTGATCGGGATAGGACATACCCGTTTCGTCACCGTGCTTTTTGTAATTGACTCCCAAAGCAAGGATGTTAACCGGGACGAGCGGCGCCAGGAGCTTTACTACCTGTACTTCTTCCTCTGTGATCTGGTAATTGCCGAAAATATCACCTGCAATCAGTCCGGCTCTATCGGGTGTCTTTTCGTTGTAAATTCCGAAGGAAACATTTTTGTCCCGGGTAAGAAAACGAATAATTTTCATATTGTTTCCATTTTTTTTTATTGGGGAATGTGCAGATTGAACTACGTTATCTGACGTTTTCAAAATTACTGAACAGCAAAAAAAGGCTGTCAAAATTGGGTTTAATGCCCACAGCGGCCTTGATTATTTCCTCTTTATCGCCTTCGTTCAGTACTTTTTTAAGCTTGTTCAACGCTTCGGTTTCCGCTTTTATGCAGGCTTGTCTCTGAGCTTCTTTCTTCGCGTCAAAAGAAAATAACTCAGGGTCGAAAGAAGCCTTTTGCAAATGTTCCCAACTCTGCCAGGCTAGTTTGAAATTATACTTTATCCTTGAGAGCATTGATTCCGTCAGCGTCTCCGGGGTTTTGCCCCTGGCTGTAAGAACTATGGCGTTCATCGGCTTATGGAATCCGGTTATGTAGTCTATATAATAATCGATGGAATTCCTTTTGCGGATATTCAGAAAAACATCACGAACTCCTTCTAAAATTATATGGGCTTCGTTCAGACTCCCGTTTGCCCTTACTATCCGTTTGGCATCGGAAAGCATTTGATTGATTATTATCAAATCCGCTTTGTCCGCATTGCTTTTTATTAAATCGTCGGCGTGGGTTTTCTTAAATGAAGCCCATTCAACCATTGTCCTTTCCATTGCTTTCTTCGATGTGGCCCTCTTGCCCTGGCTGGTGGAAATCATGGCGGTTATATAGGCCTTATCGAACGCGGCCATGTCCTTTTCCAGGGGACTGGCTGCCCCAAGCGGCATGGCGGTACTTAAGATCAGAGCTAGTCCTAATATTAACAAAAAATATTTCTTCATGACTTTATTCTCCCTATTACAGATAAAGGCATGATTTGATAATGGAATTATTCCTTTTCAAAAGCCGTTTTCGTGGCACCGCAGATCGGGCAAATCCAGTCATCGGGAAGGTCTTCAAAACTGGTGCCCGGGGCAATGTCGCCATCCGGATCACCCTTGGCGGGGTCATAAACATAGCCGCAGACGGAGCAAACATAACGTGCCGCCGTCACCTTCTGTTCCTGTTTTTCCACTGTCTCCTCCTTATCGTAAGTAGGTGCATTTTTAGCTGTCTTGCCTCCCTTGACTTTATGATAGTATTCATAAGTCATTGGTTCTTCGCTGCCCGTCATCTCGGCGTCAACGACCCGGCCGACGAAAATGGTGTGCGAGCCGCAGTTTAATTCATTTGTCACTTCCGCCTCCAGGTAACCTATCGAGTAGTCTAAAACTATCGGCACGCCGGTCACGCCGATCCTGGTTTTTACATTTTCCAGTTTGTTTATCTCGCGGCCGCTTTTAAAACCGAAAAGACCGATAAAAGTCATTGGGGCAGCCTGGGACAATATGGAAACGGAAAATTTACGGCTTTTCTTAATCAATTCATGCGTGTAGTTCTCTTTGCTTATGCTGATGGCGATAGTTGCCGGATCGGATGTTACCTGAAACATTGTATTGCCAATCTGTCCGTTGAATTTGCCATCCTGGCCGGAACAAATAACATAGAGACCATAATTGATTTTATGCAAAACGGCCTTATTCATTTTTCAGCTCCTTAGATTTAAGCGAAATATTGTTTTTTGTAACTTTATAACTCAAAACTGTTCGGTGTGCCAATAAATATTGTGAAATCTTGTGCAGCATAATAATATTGCTGCACTGTTTGCTATGAAGAACTTGTTGTTTGGCAACAGGTTTTCCTGTTTTGGCGTCGGGCTTTCCTGATTATATTTATCCTTCTATTTTTTCTTTTGACAAAACAGTATTTCTCTTATAGTTGCATTGCCTGCAAGAAATATTGGTATAAGTTGAGAATCTGATGTATTATAAATTTTTTGATGCCGGTTGATCATTACACCCAGTTAACCCTTAATTTAATGCTTGCAGCGGGTACAAAAAAGAAAGAGACAAACAAATAATGATGATGACTTACAAAGAATTTATGGCTAGAGACCATTTTAATCTCGAAGAGGTTCTGGGATTTTCTTATGGAACTCTGGTATCAGACCCGCCTGAACATTTCGATGCACGTCTGCCTGCACCTCCCTTCCTGATGGTCGATCGCATAACCAAGATCGCCAGTAACGGCCGCCAGGGGAAAATCATTGCTGAACAGGATATACGCCTGGATGCATGGTACTTTCAATGCCACATGCCGGGTGATCCGGTACAACCGGGATGTTTATGTGTCGACGCCATTTGGCAGCTACTGGGTTTTTATTGCCTGTGGCGTGGTTCTCTGGGGTCCGGCAGGGCGCTTGGCTGCGGTGAAGTTTCCTTTAATGGTCAGATTCGCCCCTTTAATAAATGTGTTCGTTACGAAATAGATGTCCGGCGTTACTCGCAGTTGAAAGATTCCGGGGCAACAGTGGTTATCGGCGACGGTAAAATATTTGTCGATGATGAATTGATTGCCTTTGTCCATCAGGCCCGAACGGGGGCGTTCAGAAATATCGCTTACAGGGATTACCCTGTCCGATCAAAAAATTCTGTCGGCGGAATAATGGAAAGATAACAAACCCATAATTAATCAAATGACTTATCAAATATTATAGAAGTTGCTGCCAATACTAAGAAGCTCTCGACAGCCGACTTAACTGGCTTCCGGCATGTATAACCTAATAATCTAAAAAAGTTTACGCAAGGCAACGCGTCGGTAATACGCTTCGAGTGGTTACATGGTGAAGTTGAGCCTTTGAATGCAAGCGGGGATTATTATCGGGTAAAGCAGTTTTCTTAAAAGGAGAGATTGCCATTAATGCGAGTTCGCGTATTTATTAAAGGAACTTCATTA
>JBDKVD010000188.1:0-15476 GCA_039679325.1 Smithella sp. | reverse complement strand
AAAAACAACGGAGAAATTAAGCAATCAACATTGCCCGTAAAAAAGACTGATGGAGGCAAATGATGCTGTCCAAATTTTTCCTCGATCGTCCGGTTTTTGCCTGGGTTATCGCCATCATCATGATGGCAGCCGGGGCTCTCGCAATTTACAATCTGCCCATTTCCCAGTACCCGCCTATTGCCCCGCCTTCCATTGCCATTACCGCTTACTACCCGGGAGCATCCGCGGAAACTGTCGAAAACAGCGTGACCCAGATCATTGAGCAGAAGATGACCGGCTTCGACAAGATGCTCTACCTCTCCGCGAGCAGCGATTCGTCAGGCCAGGCCCGCGTTGAGCTGACCTTCGCCCCGGGAACAGATCCCGATCTGGCCTGGGCTCAGGTGCAAAATAAGCTTCAACTCGCCATGGCCAGCCTGCCCGAAACGGTACAGAATACCGGCATCAAGGTGGCCAAATCCACCCGGAACTACCTGATGATCATCGGCCTGATCTCCGAAGACGGGAGCATGGATGGAAACGATTTGCGGGATTACGCCCAATCCAACCTGGAAAAAGTGCTTTCCCGGGTGCCGGGGGTAGGAGAAGTTGAGATTTTCGGCTCCCAGTATGCCATGCGCGTCTGGCTCAACCCCGACAAGCTGACCGATTACAGGATGACCGTTGCCGATGTCATCGCGGCACTGAAGACTTACAACGTAGAGGTGTCCGCCGGGCAGTTCGGCGGGGCGCCCGCAGTGCCCGGCCAGCGCCTGAACGCCGCCATAGTTGTCCAAAGCATGCTCAAGACGCCGGAAGAATTTGCCGCCATTCCCATTCGTACGAATCCGGATGGTTCCGTCGTTCGGATCAGCGATGTAGGCAGAACGGAACTGGGCACCGAAGCCTACGATATCCAGGCACAGCACAACGGTAAGCCCTCCGCTGCACTGGCCGTCCGACAGGCCGCCGGCGCCAACGCCCTGGAGACGGCCGATAATGTCCGGAACAAGCTGAAAGAACTGAGCCGTTACTTCCCAGCAGGTATGAAAGTAGTTTATCCCTACGACACAACTCCTTTCGTAAGGGTTGCCATCAAGGAGGTGGTCAAAACCCTTTTCGAGGCGATCCTGCTGGTCTTCCTGGTCATGTACCTCTTCATGGGCAACCTGCGGGCTACGCTGATCCCCACTATCGCCGTGCCGGTGGTGCTCCTGGGAACTTTCGCGGTACTGGGGATTTTCGGATTCTCCATCAACATGCTGACCATGTTTGCCATGGTGTTGGCCATTGGTCTTTTGGTAGACGACGCCATCGTGGTGGTGGAGAATGTGGAGCGCATCATGAGCGAGGAGGGGCTCTCCCCCAAAGAGGCCACCCGCAAGTCCATGGGGCAGATCACCAGCGCCCTTATCGGCATCGGGCTCGTGCTTTCGGCCGTCTTCGGTCCCATGGCGTTTTTCGGCGGCTCCACAGGGGTCATCTATCGCCAGTTTTCCATAACCATCATCGCCTCCATGATGCTGTCCGTTTTGGTTGCCCTCATCCTTACGCCCGTCCTCTGCGCTTCGCTTCTTAAACCGGTGGCGGCGGGACACGAATCGGCGGAAAACGCCGTTTCTTTCCTGCGTCCTTTTTTCCTTTGGTTTGATCACAAGTTTTTTCATATTCGCGACCTGTATATCAAGCTGGTCGGCCATTCCCTTTCCCGCAAGCTTCGTTATCTCACAATTTTTCTTGTGATTGTGGCAGCTATGGGGTTTCTCTTTATGCGTATGCCCACGGCCTATCTTCCCGATGAGGATCAGGGTATCCTGATGGTGCAGGCCCTGCTCCCGGCAAACTCGACCCTGGAGCAGACCGACAAGGTGATGACGGAAGTCCGGAACTATTTTCTGGATAAAGAGAAAGACGCCGTCGAGTCCATTATGACGATTTCCGGCACTAACTTTTCCGGCCGGGGACAGAACGCAGGCCTGGCCTTCGCCAAACTGAAGGATTGGGATCTCAGAGACCGGCCCGATCTTAGAGTAAGCGCCGTGGCCGGAAGAGCCATGGGGGCATTTTCCAGGATCCGCAACGCGATGGTCTTTGCCTTCGCACCCCCGGCGGTTATTGAACTGGGCACGTCAAAGGGTTTTGATTTTCAGCTGCTCGACCGGGGCGGTCTGGGACATGCCCAACTGATGGCGGCCAGAAATCAGCTCCTCGGCATGGCGTCACAGGACAAGGTATTGACCAAGGTACGTCCCAACGGTCTGGAAGATGTGCCCGAATACCGGATTGACGTGGATTGGAGAAAGGCCGGAGCCCTGGGAGCACCTATTGCGTCGATCCATAATACGATCTCCGCGGCTTTTGGCAGCGCCTATGTCAATGACTTCATTCAGGGAGGTCGGGTCAAGCGGGTATACGCTCAGGCGGATGCCCCCTATCGCATGCTGCCCAACGATCTGGAAAAACTTCATGTACGCAACAATACCGGCCGGATGGTTCCTTTTTCCGCCTTTGCCTCCGGTCACTGGTCTTCCGGTTCTCCCAAACTGGAGCGCTACAACGGCTTTCCATCCATCAATATTGTGGGCGAGGCGGCGCCGGGAAGAAGTTCCGGTGAGGCAATGCAGGCGATGGAAGGATTCGTCGGGAAGCTGCCGCAGGGTGTCGGTTTTGACTGGACCGGTCTTTCCTACCAGGAACGGATGGCAAGTGCCCAACAAGGATTGCTCTATGTCTTTTCCATTTTTGTGATTTTTCTGTGCCTGGCGGCGCTCTACGAGAGTTGGCCCATTCCCGTTTCGATCCTGGTGGCCCTGCCCCTTGGTGCGATAGGCGGCATAATCGCTTCCAGCCTGCGGGGACTGCCCAATGACGTCTATTTCCAGATCGGCCTGCTTACCACCCTGGGGCTCACCACTAAGAATGCCATTCTTATCGTTCAGTTCGCTAAAGCCGGACGGGACAGGGGTATGGATCTGATCGACGCAACGCTGGAAGGGGCAAGGCTGAGATTTCGTCCCATCATCATGACCTCGCTGGCTTTCGGATTCGGCGTTCTGCCTCTTGCCCTGGCCACAGGGGCCGGAGCGGGAGCCCAGAATGCCATCGGAACCGGCGTGCTGGGAGGAATGATTACCGCTACCGTTCTGGTACTTATTTTTGCCCCCCTGTTCTACGTCTTGATCGAAAAGACATTTGGAAAACAACAAAAGAAGACATTGGATGCGGATAATAAAAGCTCGTTCTTCGATATGTTGTTCAAAAAAATATTTAAAAAACGGCAAAAAAACAAATCGGTCGAAGCAGAGAGCGCGAATCCAGCTGAGGTTAAATGATATGAAGAAAAAATTATTTCTTCTATTGGTGATAATGGTTTTTCTTCCAACCGGTTGCACAATGGCTCCCCAATATACGCGCCCTGCCGCCCCCGTTCCTGCCGAATGGCCGACGGGTCCGGCCTATAATCAAGCAAAGCCCGCGATATCTGCTGAAGCAGTAACAAAATTAGCATGGAAGGAGTTCATCACGGATGAACGTCTGCAAAAAGTTATTGAAAACGCTTTACGTAACAATCGTGATCTGCGGATTGCTGCATTGAATGTGGAGAGAGCGCGGGCTTATTATGGAATTCAACGTGTCGAACTGCTGCCTACGGTCAATGCAGTCGGTAGTATGAGTAAAGCACGTGTCCCGGCTGATCTTTCCTCCAGCGGCAGCGTGACAACCTCCGAACGATACGATGTTAATCTCGGCATCAGCTCCTGGGAAATAGACTTCTTCGGCCGCATCCGCAGCCTGAAAGACAAGGCGCTGGAAGAATATCTGGCCACGGATCAGGCTCGCCGCAACGCGCAAATCATGCTGGTTTCAACAGTGGCGCAGACTTATCTGGCCCTGGCTGCGGACAGGCAGGCTCTTCAGCTGGTTTCCTCCACTTTGGAATCGCAGGAAGCTACCTACAACATGATTAAAAAGCGCTGTGATGTTGGCATTGCCTCCGAACTGGATCTTCGCCGTGCGCAAAGTCAGGTGGATATGGCCAGAAGGGATGTTGCCCGCTACACCACGCTGGCGGCGCAGGATGAAAATGCATTGAATCTTCTGGTCGGATCTCCGGTGGCATCGGAGCTTTTACCCCCTGATCTGAGCGGGTTTAAACCTCCAAAAGAGATTACTTCCGGTCTTCGCTCCGAACTGCTTCTGGAACGGCCGGATGTGCTGGCGGCGGAACATCGGCTCAAGGCGGCCAACGCCAATATCGGCGCCGCCCGTGCAGCATTCTTCCCCCGCATCTCCCTTACAACAACAATTGGAACTGCCAGTGCTGAGTTGTCGGGGTTGTTTAAAGACGGATCGGGGACCTGGAGTTTTGCCCCGCAGATAATTATGCCGATATTTGACGCCCGGACCTGGTTTGCCTACGATGTAACAAAAATTGAAAAAGAATTGACTGTGGCTGAGTATGAGAAGGCTATTCAGACGGCTTTTCGGGAAGTTGCCGATGCCCTGGCTGATAAAGGCACGATCAATCAGCGTGTTGCGGCGCAGGAATCGCTGGTCCACGCAATTGCCGAAACCCTGCGCCTGTCCTACGCCCGCTACAACAAAGGCATTGACAACTATCTGTCCGTTCTTGACGCCCAGCGTTCTCTCTATGCGGCCGAGCAGGTGCTGATCTATCTTCATCTATCGCGTTACACCAATTTAGTAACTCTCTATACGGTCTTAGGTGGAGGAGAATAAAAAGAGTCAACAAGATGGTGCTTGACAACAATTTTAAAGCTATGATAGCAACTTCTAAAAAATCTTAAGGATTTTCCGGCTGAAAAACTATAAGACAGTAGTTATATTTGTGCAAAACAAACTCATAATTATCGCCTGTTTAATAGCACGTCTGTATCGCCAACCATCGTCTAATCACCGTATATTCAGCGGAACTAAAAAATGAGTGCCGATATGCAGGAACACACTAATCTGGCGAACCTGATTCCCGTATTTCGGAATTCTGATCTTCGCACCATCGCCGAAAAAATTATTCAGGGCACACCGGTAAGCGAAGCCGACGCACTTACCATGCTTACAACCAATGATGTCATGGAACTGGGGCTTATGGCCGATGCCGTAAAAACAAAGCTTCACGGGGATGTTGCTTTTTACAGCGTGAACATGAATCTCAATTACACCAATATTTGTGAGCTTCGCTGTCCTTTATGTGCCTTTTCCTGCTCCTCGGGTGATGCCAACGCCTATACTTATTCTATAGATGATATCGAATCGCTGGTCGGTAATGCCGTTCGGGCGGGCATCGATGAAGTGCATATCGTGGGTGGACTGAATCCCGAACTGAAGGTCGATTACTTTGAAGAAATGCTCAGGCGAATCAAGGGAGTTAAGGAAGATATTTTCATTGTTGCCTTTACCGCGGTGGAGTATGATTATTTTGCCCGGATCAATAATCTCTCTCTGGAAGAAGTTTTCTCTCGTCTGATCGATGCCGGACTGGGGGCTCTACCCGGCGGAGGAGCGGAAATATTTTCATCAAATGTCAGGGATGTGATCGCTCCCCGCAAGATTTCCGGCAAACGATGGCTTGAGGTGATGCGCACGGCGCATGAAATGGGATTGAAAACTAACGCCACAATGCTTTACAATCACCTGGAACAGCCTCAGGATATCGTTGACCACCTGGCGAAGATCAGAAATCTTCAGGACGAAACATCAGGTTTTAAAACTTTCGTGCCCCTGGCTTTTCATGAAGCTAATACGCAGGTGGCTGCCAAAAGGCGGGAAACAAGCGGATTTCAGGATATCCGCATCTTCTCTGCCGCAAGGATTTTTCTGCACAATGTGCCGCATATCAAGGCGCTGTGGATGTACCTGGGAGAAAAAATGGCCCAGGTACTCCTGCGGTTTGGAGCGGATGATATGAGCGGGACCTACCGAAATGAGAAAGTAGTTCATGCTGCGGGGGCGCCGACGCCCGATGCGGGCAGCGAGGCACGTCTGCGGTTTATGATCGAAAATGCCGGACTCAAACCGATAAGGGCCACGGCTGATTATAAAAGAGGGAATATCTCATGAAACTGGGCTATATCAATTATCTGAACTGCTATCCATACTACTACCATATGTTTGAACGGCAACCGATTCCTGATGTCAAGATTGTTCCTGCCTATCCCAGCACTCTCAATGCGATGATGTCGACGGGCGAGCTGGACATGAGCCCCATATCCGCTGCTGCGTATGCGGATATGGAAGATGAAGCCGTTCTTCTGCCTGACTTTTGTCTCAGCTCAATTGGGTATGTCCATTCAGTCATTCTGGCCAGTCTGACGCCTATTGAAGATTTAGACGGCAAGAGAATTGGTCTTTCCAGTGCATCCAAGACATCCGTAGTGCTTTTGAAAGTTCTTTTGCAGAGTTACTATCACATCGAGCCGGTCTTTTTTACAACGGACCCGAATCCGAGACTTAAGGAGGGTGCGATTGATGCAGCTCTTATCATCGGCAACGAGGCTATGCAGCAACAGGAAATTTTCCCCTATGTCTATGATCTGGGCGATCTGTGGCTGAGAAAAACCGGATATCCCGTGGTATTCGCTGTTTTTGCCCTGCGTAAGTCGATTATTAAAAAACATGCGGATCAAGTTGCCGCCGTAATCGGATCTTACCGCCGCAGTCTTGCTCTTCTGGAGAGCGATAGGGAATTATTAATCAGCAAGGCGAAAGAACGGTATCCAACGATCAGGTACGATGTGGATTCCTACTACCGAACCCTGAAATATGTGTTTACACCCGCATTAAGAGACGCTTTGGCCTTTTATCTGGACAAAGCCGGATCTCTGGGGCTTCTCAAGAAAGTTGGGCCGATTCATTTCATGAACGGCGATGAAAGGCAACCTTAACATAATGATTTGTTCGTCTATACATTCCGGGAAAATCAAAGATAAGATTTACGCCGGAGAGCGTCTGAACCCGGTTGAAGCGCAAGAACTTTTCGACTGGGATATCCACGAACTGGGCATGGCGGCGGACTTCCGAACCAGGCTTGCCTGTCCCGGAAATAAAGTCAGGTTTATTATTGACCGGATTGTCAACTTCACCAATGTCTGCGAGGCTGCCTGCCTTTTCTGTGCTTTTCACGCCCGCGCCGGTCAACTTGAACCCTTTGAGCTTTCCCTGGAAAGCATCTTATCCAAAGTGGATGAACTCGTGGAAATAGGTGGTACACAGGTCATGCTCCAGGGAGGTTTGCATCCACGTTTTGTACTTGATGACTATGTTTCCATGGTGAAAGCCGTTAAAGAACGCCACCCGCAGCTTTGTCTGCATTCATTTTCTCCGGCGGAAATAGCGCATATCAGCCGGAAGGATGGTATCAGCCTTGACGAAGTGATTGGTCGTTTGAAAGAAGCGGGCCTTGATTCCGTTCCCGGTGCATCGGATCTTTTAGTGGACAGAATACGGAGCAAGGTGAGTCCCCGCAAGATCACCAAAAGCCAGTGGTGCGAGGTTATGGAGACGTTGTTTCGGCATGGGATAAAGTCCAGCGCCACCATGACATACGGCATGGGTGAAACGTGGGAAGAGCGTATTGCTCATCTGGAGGTTATCCGTGAGGTGCAGGATCGAACAGGAATTATCCGCGCCTTTATTCCCTGGTCTTTCTCGCCTGCCCGCACCCGTATGGAAGACATAGTACCGGCTACCGGTATTGACTACCTCAAAATTCTTGCCGTTTCCCGCATCTTTCTGGACAATGTCGTCCATATCCAGGCGGGATGGCTGACCGAGGGCCTGAAACTCGCGCAATTGGCGCTTAGTATGGGTGCAGACGACATGGGCGGCGTGCTGACGGAAGAAGTGGTGGTAAAAGCCACCGGCATTAAAACCAGGACGAATATGGATCAATTCATTGATATCATCAGGGATGCCGGGAAAATCCCGGTGCAGAGAGATTCGGACTATCAGGAGATCAGGACATTTTTATGAACATGGATATCGCATTTTCGCCGTGTCCCAACGATACATTCATCTTCCATGCACTCACTCACCGGGAAATTGATATAAAACCGTATGCTTTTGAGCCCGTCATTGAAGATGTTGAAGAAATGAATGGGCGCGCGTTTTTGCTAAAGCATGCTGTTACCAAGCTTTCCTTCGGTGCGTATCTGAAGCTTAAAGACCGGTATGCCCTGCTGGATTCAGGTTCCGCCCTGGGCTTTGGCTGCGGTCCTCTCCTGGTAGCAAAAGAGGGCTGCAAATCCCTGGAAAAGGCCCGTATCGCCATTCCCGGCAGGTACACGACAGCCTTCCTCCTGCTTCAACTACGATATCCGGAATTGACGAATTTCAGTTTCGTCCGTTTCGACGAGATACTGCCCGGAATAGCCGCAGGCCTGTTTGATGCCGGTCTCATCATCCATGAAGGGCGTTTTGTCTATCCCTCCTATCAATGTGTTGAAGTTCTTGACCTTGGAAAGTGGTGGGAGGAGCAAACCGGTTTGCCGATTCCCCTGGGCTGTATAGCCATACGCCTGGACATGCTGGCGCATAAAAAGGACATAGAAGATCTGATTAGAGAGTCCATTGAATATGCCACGCACAATCCCGCTGCCTCACGAGACTTCATTAAAGTGCACGCCCAGGAACTCGATGAAGATGTTGTACGGCAGCATATTTCCCTGTATGTTAATAAGTTCAGCCTTTCTCTGGGAGAGACAGGCAGGCAGGCGATTATAACATTGGAGGAAAAAGCAAGATGTTGCGGGATCCTGTAGTCGGACTAGTTATGGCAACCATGCTGGAAGCAGCGCCTTTTTTAACCGATTTAAGACCGGAAGAAGGTGAAACCGGACCATTTCCGGTCTTTGCTAACGATCGCCTTCGCGTTATTATCTCCGGTGTCGGCAAGGCTCATGCCGCTATGGCATGCTCTTATCTTATCCAGCGCTTTGATCCCGGTGTTTTGTGCAATCTTGGTGCAGCCGGGGCCACCGACGGTCGGTTTGCGCTGGGGGAATGTTTGCAGATAGAAAGGATTATTGAGCCCGACCGTCCGGACCTGGACACAGGCCAACCCCATGAGCAGACCCCCGACATCCTGGAAGGGTTTTCGTCCGTTACCCTGGCCACTCAGGATAAACCGGTCAGGGAGGCATCCGAACGGGGAAAAATAGCTGGGCTGGCCCAGCTTGTAGATATGGAGGGCGCTTCCATTGGTCAGACCTGCAGGCGATTTAACAAACCCTGCTACGTTTTCAAGTTCGTCAGTGACACACCCGCCCACGGTCAAAGAAGTGATATCCGTAACAATATATCTCTTTACCGCGAGGCGTTTTATCAATTTTTCCGGAAGAAAGTATTTCCGAAGCTCAGCTCAGCGTAAGACTATAAAAGATGGTCTCGTAAAAAGGCCGCAGGCAAGACGCGCAAATCATGAGGAACGAGGCGTACTTAGCGTACGCCGCAGTGACGAATGATGAAGCGCAACGCAGCATCCGGCCTTTTTACGAGGCCGTTATAAAAGGCAGGATTATTATGAATATTTTACCTAAAATCGTATCATACTCCCGTATGATCAAACTATCACATACCATCTTTGCGCTTCCTTTTGCCTTGTCGTCGGCAATTCTGGCTCACCGCGTTACCCCGGTTACCTCGCAGAAGCTGTTTTGGATTATTATCGCCATGTTCGGCGCTCGTTCCGCCGCCATGGGATTCAACCGGCTCGCCGACGCCTCTGTTGATGCCGGAAATCCTCGTACAGCCGTCAGGGAGATTCCGCGCGGCGTTATTTCCAAAGCCGACGCCTCGATCTTTGTTGTCCTGTCGGCCCTGCTGTTCATGATTGCCGCCGCCAATCTCTCCAACCTGTGTTTTCTGCTCTCTTTTCCGGTGCTGGCCGTTTTGTGCTTCTATTCGTATGCAAAACGCTTTACCTGGCTTACGCATATCATCCTGGGGTTTTCCATCGGCTTGGCACCCCTTGCGGTTTGGATTGCGGTTAACGGTGATGTTTCCTGGAAGATAGGGATATTGAGCATGGCGCTGCTTACTTATATCGCGGGATTTGATATTCTCTATGCCTGTCAGGATGTGGAATTTGACAGGAAAGAGAGCTTGTACTCCATTCCGGCGCGTTTCGGCGTTGTTTCAGCCATGCGCATTTCCTCTTGCCTGCATGTTTTGAGTGCGGTATGTCTTGCGAGTCTTTATTGGCTTTTCAGTCTCAGCCCCGTATATCTTGTGATCGTGGGAATCATTGCCGGGCTGTTCATCCTTGAACATACTTTGGTGGATCCACATGACCTGACAAGGATTGATATTGCTTTCTTTCATGTAAACAGCATTATTTCTATTTTAGTGCTGGCAGCCGTTCTTTCCGGAGAAATGTTAAGAGGTATGGTATGAAGAAAATTGTTGTCGGTATAACAGGCGCGTCGGGGGCGCTTTACGCCGTGAAACTGATCAGTGTCTTGCGGAAAAATCCTGTGGAAAGCCACGTCGTGATTTCCGAAATGGGTGTGCAGGTGCTGGCGCATGAACTGAAAATTACGCCGGACGAAATTCCGTTGATATTAACCGGATCACAGGAATCCGACGAAACGCCGGGAAAAATAATCATACATGATGTCCGCGATATGTTTGCCCCGGTTGCCAGTGGATCGTTTCAAACAAACGGCATGGTCATTATTCCCTGTTCCATGAAGACCCTGTCGGCCGTCGCAAACGGTTACACCACCAACCTTCTGGAACGGGCCGCTGATGTGGCTCTTAAGGAGAAACTGCCTTTGATCCTTTTAACCAGGGAAAGCCCGTTGGGGCGGGTGCACATGATTAATATGCTCAAAGCCCACGAGGCGGGCGCCGTCATAATGCCGGCGTGTCCCGGTTTTTACTATCACCCCGAAACTATCGATGATCTGGCAAACTTTGTCGTGTCAAGGGTTTTGGACCATCTGAAGATCGATTACCCGAATCCGCTGAGATGGAAATCAGAATGATGAACAAACATTCCTGCCTTGACAAAAGCATGAGCTTTCGGAACCTTCAGGAATTCATCTTTCGGCTGGAAGCTGCCGGAGAACTGATAAGAATAGAAAAACCCGTCTCTCCAATCCTGGAGATTACGGAGATCGCCGACCGTGAAATGAAAAGTCCCGAAGGCGGCAAGGCGCTGCTCTTCGAAAAAGTTGAGGGTTCCTCCTTTCCGGTGCTCATCAACGCTTTCGGAAGTTTTCGGCGGATGGCGACGGCATTATCCGCCGATCCGAATGTTGTTGCGGAAAGACTCAGAACAATCCTTGAACAGTCTCCACCGGGGACGGTTTTGGAAAAACTTAGTATGATACCCAAGGCGATTTCCTGGTCCAGGTTCTTTCCCCGTTTTCAGCATGCCAAAAATCCCCCCTGCCAGGAAGTTGTTTATACCGGAAAAGAGGTGGATTTGTCGATACTCCCGGTTTTGCATTGCTGGCCGAAAGATGGAGGAAGGTTTGTCACGCTGCCCGTGGTGTTTTCCAAAAGCCTCAAAGACGGCAGACAAAACGCGGGAATGTACAGGCTGCAGATCTATGACAAGTGTACAACGGGTATGCACTGGCACATCCATAAGGATGGATCGCATTACTTCCAGAAATACCGTAAAGCGGGCAGACGAATGGAAGTTGCAGTCGCCATCGGCACAGACCCGGCGGTAACTTATGCATCCACCGCACCCATGCCCCGCGGCGTGGATGAGATGATTCTTGCCGGGTTTATTCGACAAAAACCCGTTGTCATGGTCAAAGCTCTGACTGTGGATATCCACGTGCCTGCTGAGGCGGAATTCATCCTGGAAGGCTATATTGATCCGGAAGAAACGCGGCGGGAGGGGCCATTCGGCGATCACACCGGTTACTACTCACTGGAAGATGATTACCCTGTTTTCCATGTTACGGCGCTTACCCACCGGAGGAATCCTGTATACAGCGCTACGATTGTAGGCCGACCACCCATGGAAGATTGTTATCTTGCCTATGCCACGGAAAGGCTCTTTCTTCCCCTGATTCGCACTGTCCTTCCGGAAATTACGGATTATCATCTGCCTTGGGAAGGGGTCTTTCACAATATAGTCGTAGTCGCCATCGATAAGGAATTCCCCAAACATGCCGCGAAGGTGATGAACAGTCTGTGGGGAACAGGACAGATGAGTTTTGCCAAGGCCATTGTTGTGGTGGATAATAGAGAACTACTTACCGGCGGCATGCAACTTCTCCGGCATGTGCTGGAGACTGTTGATACAGGGACTGATATTACCGTTACCGAGGGCATTTTGGACGTTCTCGATCACTCCGCTCCCCAGGGGCTTTACGGTACAAAGATCGGCATCGACGTGACCCGTCGCGTCAGCGGCGAACATCCCCGGCCTCAAAAAGAAAAACCGCCACGGCGAATGAGTGATGATGAAATACTATCTTTACTGAAAAACACGGATGCAGGGTTTATCGGTGTGCGCACAATTTTTCCTGAAAGCGCCCTTCCTCTTATCTTAATCACGGTGGAAAAAGACACCGTCAGAAACTCATCCTTCTTTCTGGATCGCCTGCAAAGGCAGGTCCTTTCAAATTCAATCCTGGTGATCTATGACGCATCAGTCAACCTCTGGGAGGACTCTGTCGTTCTTTGGAAGGCATTTAATAATGTTGATCCCGGTCGGGATATAATTATCATGCCGTCACCTGTTGCAAACCTCATCATTGATGCCACGAAAAAGGGGCCGGCGGACGGCCATAGCAGGCCATGGCCGGATGATATCGAGATGTCTGAGGAGATCATTAAACTAGTGGATAAGAAATTTCCGGAATTCAGGAAGTGCTGACAATTTTATTATTCTTCAGGCTTAAGCGTATTTGTATCAGAGGACTTGCTTCCTGTAAGAAATAATAGACATATCAATGTGATTAATGTAAATTACATTCCGTAATAGACACGGAATGGATATGTAATAAATACGAAAAACGCTTTATGGGGTGTAGAGAGTGTAAATGGCTGATCCTCTGAGAAAACTTACAATACTAGGATTTAAATCCATCAAGGCATTAGAGGACTTTGAGCTCTCAGACCTAAACGTCTTCATTGGCGGCAACGGTGCGGGCAAGAGCAATCTAATTGATTTTTTTCGACTGCTGCGTGCGATCATCGACGGCACGCTTAACGATTACATTATTGAAGGTGGTGGTATCAGCGATTTCCTTTTCAATGGTCGGAAAGTGACTTCGGAAATGAAATTCCAAATGTATTTTGGCGTGCGAGGTTATCGTTTTACAATTAAACCTGGCCCATCTGAAACTTGTTCACTTACAAAAGAAGCTCGTTATTACCCTGGGCGCTCCACCAGTTGGTGGGAACTCGGTGACAGCTCGGATGGCAGTTCCATGCTGGTCAAAGAAGCAAAAGGTAATTCAAGAGACAGCAAATACAGCATACCCGTTTACAACGCAATTTTATCTTGGCAGATTTATCACTTCCATGACACCAGCAAAGACTCAAAAATGAGGCATTATGAAATAATCCAGGACAATAAGGTGTTGCGATTCAATGCCTCTAACATCGCGCCCTATTTGCTTCAACTCAGGACTAAGCACCCTGATGTATACTCGGAAATTCTGAATTCTGTGAGGCTAGTAATGCCATTTTTCGACGATTTTCTGTTGGATGTGAGAGAATTTGGTGAAAAACAGGCAGTTAATCTTTCTTGGAAGCAAAAGGGGTCGGATTATCCGATGCAGCCTTATCACCTTTCGGATGGTTCCCTGCGCTTTATTTGTCTCTCAACAGCCTTGCTTCAGCCAAAGCCTCCTTCAACGATCATTATTGACGAGCCGGAACTTGGTTTGCATCCGGCGGCCATTTCTATTCTTGCTGAATTGATTCAAAACGCTTCCAAACGAACACAAGTAATTGTGGCCACGCAATCCCCGGCTCTGATAGATAATTTCAGGGTTGAGGATATAATCATAGTTAATCGGAAAGACGGCGCGTCAACCTTTGAGAGGCTGGAGGAAAAAGATTTCAATATCTGGTTGGAAACCTATTCCGTCGGCGAACTCTGGAGCAAGAATGTGATTTCCGGAGGGCCTGTCTATGAGTAAGATCTCCGAAATCGTGGCGCTTGTGGAGGGACCAACTGAAAAAATCTTCATCTCGGACATATTAGTTCCCTATCTGGCCGAGAGAGGCGTTTTTATGAGGCCCATTATCATCTCCAAGCCAGGGCAGAAGGGTGGGGATGTTAAATTTGCTAGAGTGAAGAATGATATCGAACTTCATCTTAAACAGCGATCGGATACTTATTTAACCCTTTTTGTGGATTATTATGGAATTAAAAACGATTGGCCTGGATTGAAAGAGGCAAAGGAACAATCCACACCAAAGCGCAAAGCAGAAAAAATTAACCACGCTACTAAGACCAGGGTAAACGAGCTTTTTCGAGACTATGATTCTGAAAGACGATTTATTCCCTATGTCTCTATGCACGAATTTGAAGCATTGCTGTTTAGCGAACCACAAAAACTTGCCGAAAAACTAAATGTGTCCCAATCAAAAATTGACAAAATTCTCTCAGATTGTGGTGAGCCAGAGAATATTGATGATTCACCTCAAACAGCACCTTCCAAGAGGTTGGAAGACCTTTCAGATCGATTCAAGAAGACATCGACCGGCATCACGATTGCAAAAGCAATTGGATTGACCAAAATTCGTGAGCGTTGCCCTATCTTCACCAATTGGCTTACATCTATTGAAGATTTAAGAATAAGTTGACATACAAACAAAAAAACAATTGGATCGGCCCGAGTAGCCAATTATGAACTACGTGGGTAACTATCGTGCTGAACATTTCACTCTATAATCTTTATATCAAAATTAAATATGTAAGTAAGGGCTTGTAGATGAATAAATCGTAAGCTAAGCTCAAAATACCAAAATTTAAATCCAAAGGCTATGCAGCGCAAAACAATGATCTTTCGACTAACATTAAAACTATCAAAATATTGGAATTGCGCCTTTACCGGTTATTCACAGACTTTTTTTAGAAGTAAACCACCATTTGAATTGGAAATTATATAATTCCATTCAGGTTCATCATAAGATTCAGAATGTAATATTTTGCCATTCGTATCGTAATGGTTGATAGACAATATGTTAATCATCTGTTTATTGCAGTCTATTTCGCCCAGAACTATTTCCTTTGATAGTTTATCAAATCCTTCTGTTGATATTCCATATTTTGTCAATAACTGGATTTCTTCCTCCTTGCCTTGATCAGAAAAAAACACTTTCCCCCATACTTGAACTATATAAACATCCTTGTCTTTTTTTATATTTCCTTTCAGTAGTGTCCGGTTAATGTAAATTCATTACGTTTATAAATCAATTATAACAAATAAATAAGCATGTATTATCTTTTTATCGATTTGAAATTTTATTCCGGTTATACCAGCCTCTATTTTGTTGGA
>JBDKVD010000187.1:0-4010 GCA_039679325.1 Smithella sp. | reverse complement strand
GTTGAAAATATGCCGGCGATTATCTGCACTTTCCTGCCGGACAGCACTTTGACTTATGTAAATAAAGCTTATTGTGACTTTTTCCATGAGCGGCCCGATGATCTTATCGGGAGGAAGTTCCTTGAGTTTCTACCGGATCAGGCGACTCGTGATCATGTTCAAAACCAATACATGTCACTAACGCCCGAGAATCCGTCTATGACTTGTGAACATGAAGTTGTTTCATCTGATGGAACCGGTCAATACAGTTGGCACCGCTGGACTGACCGTGCCTTTTTTAACAAAAATGGCCAAATCAGCTATTTTCAATCTATCGGCCAGGACATCACTGAGCACAAACGTACACTGGAAACCATGATCGATAACGAAACCGGATATCGTCTCCTTGCCGACAATGCGACGGACGTTATTTGGGTGATAGGCTTGGACATGCGACCATCCTACATCAGTCCTTCCATCAAGAGGCTCCTGGGTTATACGGTAGAAGAGGCCATTACAAAGACGATGCGGCAAGTATTCACTCCATCTTCATTTGAGAAAGCGATGCAGGTTTTTGCCGAGGAAATGGAGATTGAAAGAACGGGAAAAGGTAATCCTGCCCGTTCACTGCTGGTGGAATTGGAGCTGGTCCGAAAGGATGGCGGTACCGTCCCGGTTGAAAACAATTATCGCTTTTTACGCGATTCAACAGGCAAAGCAAATAGTATTCTCGCGATTGTTCGCGACATCACCAAACGCAAACAGGCGGAAGAGGAATTGCGAAAAAGCCGGAGACAACTGGCGGACATCATCGAATTCCTTCCCGATGCCACACTTGTCATTGACAAAGAAGGCAAAGTCATAGCCTGGAACCGGGCCATAGAAACCATGACCGGAGTAAAAAAGAAAGATATGATTGGCAAGGGCAATCAGGAGCATGCCCTGCCCTTCTATGGATACAGGAGAAACATTCTTGTTGATCTCGCCCTTCAGTCCGACAGAGAAATCGAAAAAGAATATACTTCCATTCAGCGGCTGGGAGACGTTCTTCTGGGTGAAGCATTTACACCAAATTTGCCGTCCGGCAATCTGCATCTGGCCGGGACGGCATCAGTCCTTCGCGGCAGCTCGGGCGAAGTTATTGCGGCCATAGAGTGTATTCGCGACAATACCGAACGCAAAAAAATGGAGGAGCAACTGAGCCGGGCGCAAAAAATGGAGGCGCTGGGCACGCTGGCGGGTGGAGTGGCGCATGACCTGAACAACGTTCTGGGAGTGCTGGTCGGATACAGTGAACTGATGAAAGAAGTTATTCCGGAAAACAGTATCGCTGCAAATTATGCTGAAAACATACTGCAATCGGGTGTTCGGGCAACCGCCATTATTCAGGACCTTTTAACCATGGCCAGAAGAGGCGTAGCCGTTTCGAAGGTTGTCAATCTGAATAAATTGATTGCCGATTATCTGAAAACACCGGAATTTGAAAATCTGCTAACCTCCCATCCAAATGTCCAAATCACAACCGAACTGGGCGATGATCTTTTCAACATCAAGGGCTCTCCCGTTCACATGATCAAAACCATAATGAATCTGGTGATAAATGCGGCTGAATCAATAAACGGCGAAGGAAAGGTATCAATAAGAACGAAAAACCGATATCTGGATCAACCCATCCATGGATATGATGCAATGCAGGAAGGTGATTATACCGTGCTTACCGTCACCGATACCGGCAGCGGTATATCCGCCAAAGACATCGGCAAAATCTTTGAACCTTTCTATACCAAAAAAGTCATGGGCAGAAGCGGAACCGGGCTGGGACTGGCAGTAGTCTGGGGTACAGTTAAAGATCATAACGGCTACATCGATGTTCAAAGCAAAGAAAACGAGGGAAGCACTTTCACCCTTTATTTTCCCGTCACCAGAGAAGAGTCGGCGCAAGCTGAAAAAACCGTTTCTCATCTCGCTTACAGGGGAAAGGGAGAATCCATTCTGGTTGTCGACGATGTAAAAGAACAACGGCAGTTGGCCATGAGCATACTGGAAAGGCTGGGATATCAGGTCAGGGCCGTCGCCAGTGGAGAAGGGGCAATTGAATACCTCAAAAACGAAAAAGCCGATCTTATTGTTCTGGATATGATCATGTCTCCCGGGATTGACGGGTTCGAAACCTACCGGAGAATACAGAAAATGAATCCCCGGCAAAAGGCTGTAATTGTCAGCGGCTTTACTGAAACCGACCGCGTCAGAAGACTTCAGGAAATGGGCGCCGGAGAATTTGTCCGCAAGCCCTATATGATGGAGAAAATAGGACTAGCCATCAAAAAAGAGCTGGATCGGATATAAATGAAATTCTGTACATTATACTTTTTCTAATTTAAGTTTGCGATCCCGTTTAAGACAGGAGGTCAAATGGTAAGAGCTGACGACGGTTTACCGTTTTTGCTGCGTTATGAAAATATAGCCCGTTATGAAAATGGAGTAGTATGGATTCTTGATCGGCGAATATACCCCGAAAGAGAAGATTTTGTCCGTTGTGCAAACTACCGGCAGGTGGCAAAAGCTATTGCTGATATGGTTACACAAAGCGGCGGGCCGTTGGTTGCGGCTTCCCTGGGAATGGTCAGCGCTGCCAGAGATGTGAGGGGTCTTTCTCCGATTGAAGCAAAACGAAAATTGCAGCAATCGGCTGATGAATTGTCACAGGCCCGCCCCACAACTTCCGCCAATATGAAATCCCATATTCAGAAGGTCTTGAAAACAGCGCTGGATGCCGTTGAACAGGGCGAAGACGCCGAAGCCAAAGCGCACACCTATGTTATGGAAAACATCGAAAAACGCTATCAGTTGTCCCGCATAATGGCTGACTATGCAGTTGATCTTCTCCCTGGAAAAGTATCGATTCTGACACAGTGCTATGCGGAGACGCTCATCGGTTTCATTCTGCTTGCCGGCAAGGAAAGAGGCAAAGAAATATCTTTAATTTGTCCGGAGACGCGTCCTTACCTGCAGGGGGCAAGACTGACCGCCAGCGTGGCCTGCGACATGGGCGTTCCGGTCACCGTTATTACGGACAATATGCCTGCCCATGTTTTATCGAAAAAAATGGCTCAGGTATTTATATCTGCGGCGGATGTGGCAACCATGGACGGTCATATAGTCAACAAGGTAGGAACGTTTCAAATTGCTCTCGCGGCCCATTATTTTGGTATACCTTTCTATGCCGTAGCAACACCATCTCGAAAGCATCCGGACATTTCCACTGTGGTCATTGAAGAGAGATCACCGGAAGAGACTGTTCATATCATGGGAATTCGCACGGCGAAGGAAGGTGTAAAAGGATATTATCCCGCCTTTGATATCACGCCTCCCCATCTGGTGAGTGCCGTTGTCACGCATAAAGGGATTTTTTCGCCCTGGGATTTAAAGAGATATTTTGAGGAGTGATTGATGCTTCATGAGGTAATGAGAAAAGAACTTCTACTGACGGTGCTGCATCTTTATTCAAAGGATATGATACCGCTTAACTCCGGCAATGTGAGCGTGCGCGCTTCCGCTGAGCATTTCGTAATTACGCCGCGGGGTATTCCTTATGAGCATATGATCATCGATGACCTGGTCGTTATCAATCATAACGGCGAAATTATCGAAGGCGGTCACAAACCGTCTTCCGAAATGCCCATGCACCTTGCCGTTTATAAAAACATGCCGAAAGCCTCCGCAGTAGTACATACCCATTCTCCCCATGCTTTAGCCTTTGCCGTAGCGGGACGCTCCATACCGATTATCAGCACGGAAGGGCTGGCTGTCCGTGGACCGGTGCCTGTCGCCGAATATGCCTGCCCCGGTACCGACGCCCAGGGACGTGTTGCCGTTCAGGCCATGCAGGGTCCGCCGTTTGTGACCGGAACCCTTTTGAAGAACCACGGAGTATTGACTTACGGGGCCACTTTGTCGGAGGCGTATGCAACAGCCTGCCGCATTGAAATTGCCGCCAAGGTCTATCTTCTCGCCCTGCAGATCGGAACGCC
>JBDKVD010000186.1:0-4649 GCA_039679325.1 Smithella sp. | reverse complement strand
ATCATTGCCTTTATGTTTAACCGGCCTAAGCATGTATCTAACTACAAATAGTAGTATGCAGTTTTTTTGATTGTCTTTTCAAGAGCGCCGATGAATCATCGGCGCTCTTTTTCCATCACATCTTTTTCCCGGCAAATATAAAACCAACCTTCCGACTGAAATTGACTTGCCTTCACCTTGACACTTTCTGTACTTCTGTTTATAGTGACAGCAATGAATATCATTGGAATAGATATAGGATCCGTAGCGTTGTCGCTGGTGGTGATGGATGAGAAGAAAACAATAATCACTTCTTCCTATCAGTTTCATCACGGAGCCGTAAGCTATGCTCTCCGCTCCATGCTCAGCAGTGTGGACATCAACCGGCTGGGCGGCATAGCCATGACGCTTTCCGGACCGGAAATTCTGCGCAGCATCTCCCGCTATGACACACAAATAGCCATTATGGCCGCCGTCAAACACTATCACAGCGAGGTCGGCAGCATTCTTTTTGTCGGCGGTGAAAATTTCGGGCTGATCACCTTCAACGAACAGGGTGATTATGAGAGTTACAGATCCAACTCTTCGTGCGCCGCCGGCACCGGAAGCTTTCTTGATCAACAGGCCAGAAGATTAAATCTGAAAAGCATCAATACATTAAGTACAATTGCTTTCTGCAATCAGGAAAGCACTCCCAAGATCGCCACACGCTGTTCCGTGTTTGCCAAAACCGATCTGATTCATGCGCAGCAGGAGGGTTATTCCGTAGGCCAGATCAGTGACGGACTCTGCGAAGGTCTGGCCAAAAATGTCATTGACACGCTGATCCCGGATCAAAATATTCGTCCGCCATTGATTCTGGCGGGCGGGGTTTCCATGAACCAGGCGGTGGTGAAGCATATTCGCAATCTGCTGGATGTTCAACCTGTCATCGGGAAATACAGCCATCTCTATGGTGCAATCGGCGCCGCCCTGCTTTATCTGGAAGAATTGCCGCCGCAAAAGCTCTCTTTTAAAAGCTGGGATGAACTTTTTGTCGATGAAAAAAAAGAAAAAAATTACGGCTATCCGCCACTGCAATTATCACTGTCGCAATATCCTGATTTGGCAAGTCACGAGAGTTATTTTTATACTCCAAAAGGCAATTCTGCCGGCATTGAAATCGATATTTACAAGCCGCTGGAAACGACTGAAGAGTCTTATCTCGGCATCGACATCGGCTCCACCAGCACCAAAGCCGTCATCATAAATGAAAGCAATGAAGTATTGGTTGGTCTTTACACCCTGACCGCAGGCCAGCCTGTCCAGGCGGTACAAGCGCTTTTCGAGGCCATTGAAGACATTTCCAAAAAGCATAACTGCACTTTCCGCTTCCGTGGCGTAGGCACCACCGGGTCCGGCCGGAAGTTCATCGGCCGGATTATCAACGCCGATCTTATGATTGACGAGATTACCGCCCACGCCCGCGCCGCCTACGAACTGGATCATGAAGTTGATACCATCATCGAAATCGGCGGACAGGATGCCAAGTTCACGAATATGACGAACGGGATGGTGACTTCATCCGTCATGAACAATGTCTGCGCCGCCGGAACGGGCTCTTTTATAGAAGAGCAGGCACTGAAACTGGGCGTGCCGCTCACCGAATATGCTTCCCGCGCCATTAATTCTCCGGCCCCTGTCTCCAGCGACCGCTGCACTGTTTTTATGGAGCGCGACATCAATAACTATCTCACGGAAGGCTTCACCATTGAGGAAGTGCTGGCCAGCGTTCTGCATTCAGTTTGTGAAAATTATCTGACTAAAGTAGCGGTTGAAGCCAACATAGGTATACGAATCTGCTTTCAGGGCGCCACCGCCCGCAACAAAGCGCTTGTTGCCGCTTTTGAACACAGGCTGAAAAAACCAATCTTCGTATCCCCCTTCTGCCATTTAACCGGCGCTCTGGGAAGCGCATTGATTATGGCGGAAACCAGGGTACAGAGTTCTTCTTTCCGGGGACTGTCTTTATGTAAAGAAAGCATCCCGGTCGAAAATGAAATCTGTGAACTGTGCAACAACAACTGTAAGATAAACAAAGTAACTGTCCAGGGCGAAACGGTTGCCTTCGGTTTTCTTTGCGGCCGTGACTACGATGACAAACAATATGTCGGACCAACAAAGAAGCAATATGATCTGATCAAAGAGAGAAACAAAG
Organism: Smithella sp.; assembly: GCA_039679325.1. Taxonomy (GTDB): domain Bacteria; phylum Desulfobacterota; class Syntrophia; order Syntrophales; family Smithellaceae; genus MVRV01. The sequence goes on along the minus strand of JBDKVD010000186.1, from coordinate 2,473 downwards.
TTTTTCAGGTAGCCCAAAAGCCGGCCAGAGTTAAATCATCTTTAAAAATCGGCATTCCGACAGCGCTTTATCTGGCGGAAGAAATGCCGCTCTGGAGGCATTTCTTCAATACCCTCGGCATTGAAACTGTCAGCGGTGATAATTTTAAGAACGCCGTCAAGTCCGGGAAAAATATTGCGGGAGCAGAATTTTGCGCCCCGATGAATGCTTTCTTCGGCCATGTGCAATATCTGGCCGACAAATGCGATTATATTTTTCTGCCTGTTTATCTGGAATCCCACGATCCGAAACGGGACGCCTATCGATATTATTGTTATTACACTCAGTTTGCGACAACGCTCGCCTGCGGCATCAACAGCCTGCATTTAAAAAACAAGGCAATCATGCCCGTTATCGATCACCACTCCTTCGCTTCCAAAATTGAATTATTTACAATGCTTAAACCGATTTTAAATATCGGCTACTGGGAAATATTCAACGCCTATGAAGCGGCGCTGTCGTTTTACAATGAAAGACGAGACAATCTGCCCAATGTTTTTGATCGTGAAATAATCGGCAGCTCCGATGTTAATGTGGCGCTGCTCGGCAGACCCTACTCTATTTTGCAAAACACAATGAATAAGGGAATCCCGGATATTTTCAGCAATCTTAACATTAAAACGTTTTATCAGGATATGCTGCCCTGTCACCGTGAGGATACGGCGGAAATTGATCCTTTGCTGACGAGACTGCACTGGAACTATGCTGCCAAAATTCTCCAGGCGGCCCTTTTTGCTGCGCGCACAGCGGGTTTATATCCGGTTTATGTAACATCCTTTAAATGCAGCCCGGATTCTTTCGCTATCGAATATTTCAAACGAATCATGGATAAATACGGCAAACCTTATCTTATTCTCGAACTGGATGAACATGATTCCAAAGTTGGCTACGAAACAAGGATTGAAGCGGCTATACAGTCATTTCGCAATCATAATAAAGATAAATCACTGCGCGCCAAACCGGCTCACTTCTTATCGCTCAATTCCGCGAATGCAACGAAAATCAATGGAAAAACTCTTCTCTTTCCCTGCTTTGATCCGCTCAACGCCAGGCTTATCGAAGCCGTTCTTCTTAAAGAAGGGGTCGATGCCCGGATGGTGCCGCTCACGGAAAAAGCAATTCAGCATGGACTCCGAACAAACAAGGGACAATGCATCCCTGTTAATCTTATTGCCCAGAGTTTTTTAGATTATATTAACGATAATTTCCTTGATCCGGCTCAGACTGCCGTCTGGTGTTTTGAAAGCCATGTTGCCTGCAACATTCGAATGTATCCACCGATGATTAAGGGAATTATGGAAACAACCGGCGGCGGCATGGAAAAAGTTGATGTTTATGTCGGCAATCTCAGTATGAATGATATCTCCATTCAGGCTTCGATTGAAGCTTACTTTGCCCACATGTTCGGTGGCATGCTGCGCAAAATCGGCTGTAAAATCCGTCCTTACGAAAAAGTAAAAGGCATGACAGACAAAGCAATCGCCGAGGCTTTGAACATTTTATACAATACATTGCTCGGCGGCAGAAACAAAGATGATGATTTGGCAAAAGTCATCGGTATGTTTAAAAAAATTGAAACAATTCCGGAAAAGCGCCCCAAGGTGGCTATATTCGGAGATTTATATGCTCGTGATAATGATGTTTTTAATCAGGATCTCATTCATTGTATCGAAGAATACGGCGGTGAGGTTATAACGACTCCGTTTAATGAGTTGGCCAAACTGGTTGCTGACCCGTACATCAGACGCTGGTTTTATGAAGGCGAATACATGGACGTATTATTTACCAAATCCATCATCGCTTTGGTCAACCAATTGGAAAAAAGTTATTATAGACTGTTTAACGAATTGCTCGATGAGACTGCTCTCGATACTGCTTTTGATTACAGGGAAATTTACGACAACTTTGCCGTTAAATTACAGCATTGCGGCGAATCTATTGACAACTTGATCAAGATTACGGCTCTGATTAAACATTATCCCGACATATCGCTTTTTGTCCAGACAAATCCCGCTTTTTGCTGCGCGGGACTGGTCACGGAGGCAATGGCCCAAAGAATTGAAGAAATCTCCGGTGTTCCCGTTGTTACCCTTAACTATGACGGCACCGGGAAAAATATTAACCAAAAAGTTCGACCCTATATCAAATATCCCCGGAATAAATCAAAGAGGTAATATTATGGGCAAACTCAAGGTATCTCTATCGTTGATTTTAATTCTTGCGGCTGCTTTGACGTATGCTGCATCTCCTCAACCGAGCTGGGTTTCACTTTCGACAGATTCCCGCAACGCCGTACGTGAAATTATCCGTTCCGAAGTGGATAAACGCGAAGGATTTTCTACCCGCTCTGAAGAAAGGGAAAATCTTAAAGCTGTTGAAGAAGAAAAAGAAAGAGACGATGCCGACTACAAAAAAGCGATTATTACCGCCAACA
>JBDKVD010000185.1:0-1745 GCA_039679325.1 Smithella sp. | reverse complement strand
TACTGTCCCCCTCTGGAGGGGGTTGGGGGGAGGTATGTACAAAACTGGGAAGATGGTTTACACTTTACAGCAAGGAGGACACTCTATGCCATGAAAAGTGATAAACCAAATGGAACTGAAGATACAGCAATCAAAGGAGATTAAAACATGCTCAAAGATAAAAAAATTACCGTCATCGGCGGCGGAAAGATGGGCAGCATCATTGCCCAGGGCTTAATTTCCCGGGGAATTATTTCCGGGAAAAATATTACCGTTACGGATATCGATGCTGAACGCCTGAAAGTCCTCAGCTCCACGATGGGACTGCCAGTCTCCGATAAAAACAAGGAAAAAGCAAAGAATGCCGACATTATAATCCTGGCCGTGAAACCGCAAAATATGGCTCAAACTCTGAAGGAAATTACACCCGCCGTTAATAAATCGAAGACCGTGATTTCCATTGCCGCAGGCATAACAACTGCCTTTGTGGAAAGCAATTTAGCCAAAGGAACCCGGGTCATCAGGGTAATGCCTAACACTCCAGCCATGGTTTCGGCAGGGGCGACGGCGGTAACCAAAGGGGCTAACGCCACTGACGAGGATATTAAGCTCGCGCGAACGATCTTTGATGCCGTGGGAATTACGGTGGAGGTGGACGAAAAATTGATGGACGCAGTAACCGGATTGAGCGGCAGCGGTCCTGCCTACTTTTTTGTCATTATTGAAGCGCTTTCCGATGCCGGTGTGCTTATGGGACTGCCGCGAGATTTGGCGCTGAAGTTGGCAGCTCAAACAATGCTGGGTTCAGCGACGCTTTGTCTCCAGGGCAATAATCATCCGGCGCAATTAAAAGATATGGTAACCTCACCGGGCGGAACTACCGCAGCCGGACTCCACGCGCTGGAAGATGGAAAAATTCGGGCCACGCTGATTGCCGCAGTGGAAGCAGCAACAAAACGTTCAAAAGAACTGGCGGGCGGGAAATAATATTAACAGGTTGTTATCGCTCAGGCAAGTAAACTACCACCGACCTTGTCGGTGGCCTTCTAAAAGACGACAACTCCTGGCAATATCATTCGCTGTCGTCCATCCATAGCCTGAGAGCAAATTCTTCGCGAATTTGCTCTCAGGCTTGTTCTTTAAAATAATTCTGCATCACGGTGCTGACAAAATATCCAGCGCCCAAATGTGCATCCCTCAATACTTCTTCCATAATTCCGGAAATTGATTGCGCAGGCGCTCAGCACTTTTCTCTTTCCGTATCTGCATCACATGGGATGGAGCATACTCCGTTGGCACGGATAAATACCTATGAACATGATCCGAACATACCGCACCTTCTATGATTGTGATATTCAACCACTCACATAGTTCCGTCAGAATCTCCTGCAGCCGGGGCTTAACCTCCCTCACCAAAACATGGTAACGATACTTAGAAACCAGAACAAAGTAATACTCTCAAAGACATTTCGCATGGAAAGATCTGTTGTAACCCTCTATTTCCAATTCCTCCTATTTTCAGGCTACAACATAATCCCATGCTCATCAACTATTCGGATTCAGCAATGTCCGGTTAAGGGCTTGCATATAATATGAATCATCAACAATATAAGCGTCAGCTGGAGCGAAATATTTTGTGTAAAATATAGTAAAAACACTTGACAAATCGGGTATTTAGGGCCGCGTTTTCCGTAACTACATGATATCACGGAGAATATTTATATGCCTTACAGTTGGATACCCGGTCACCAAAATAAAAAGAACGA
>JBDKVD010000184.1:0-3172 GCA_039679325.1 Smithella sp. | reverse complement strand
CCGACATAACTGATGATCAGGTTTTTTCTTGCCGACAGAATCGCTTCCAGAAATAAATACTGATCCTCGCCGCGCAGTGATCTGTCCCCCAGGCGCTTTTTCAACTCGGTCAAATCAAAGCCGGGTTTACTATCTCTGCGCGGATAGGCTTCATTATCCATGCCGATCAAACATATTACATCGAAGGGTATGCTGCGCATCGGCAGCATCGCACAAAACGTGACGCTGCCGGATAAATAACGAGAGCTCAAAACCATGGAAGCGGAGGAATGGGAGAGATAACTTTTGATCACTTTCAGATCAACGGCTGTTTCTGTTTTAGCAAATTGCTGTTCGCGGGTAATGCGGTTGATTACTTCATTGAGCTTATACAGGTGCTCTCTGTAATTCCCCGGATCCGGGAAAAAATCAGCAATCACTCTTTTTAAAATTTCACACCAGCTCTCCAGAGTTTTGCGTCCTGCCAAAAAATCTTTAGTGCGCATCAGCGCCGACCAGAAATTCAGAAAGTTGCCGAGGATCTCTGTTTTATCACCCTCTATTTCACCGTAGGGGAAAATACCATCAAACAGCTCTCTTTTGCGGCCGTCAAGCGCCAGCCCCGCCAGCATGGAATTAATACCGCTCTGCCAGGTATTTTGAGAAAACTCCGGCAAACCAAATTCCAGGCGGTGCTTTTCATTCACTCCCCATTTTATATTTACTGCCGCTACCCAGTGCCGGATCAATTCTCTGGCTGAACCGGTTATGCCGAATTTTTCCGATATCGCCTCGTTTTCCAAAAGAGACAACACTTCGCCGGCGGAGAAACGGCCTGCCGCTAAATCCAGTAGATTGAAAAATCCCCCGGCCAGGGTATTGCCGGTAAAACTGCGCCGGTCGGCTATGCTGTATGGTATTTTCGGAACACGCGATTCAAAGACGGCTTCAATGTAAGGAGCGTAGGCTTCTATGTCAGGTGTCATCACCAGAATATCCTTGCACAGAAGCGCGCTGTCTTTTTCCAGGAGTTTCAGCAAAGTATTGTGGAGGTTTTCCACTTCACGCAGCGGAGCGTGACAGGAATGAATCTGGATGGATTCATCATCAGCCTCAATTTCCGTGCGCGGCTTTTCTTCCTTGCCCCTGTCGCAGAGCTGATAAATATCCGCCTGAATCGCGGAAAGTAGACTTGTTTGCTGCGGCTCTTCAAATAATTCCTCATATTCGGTGGATAGAGCGGAAACCTGACGGAAGAAATCACGGCCGACTGATCCCAGCGATGCCAAAAGACGGTTGCCGCTTTCCAGGTGCAGTAGATCCTCACCAAAATCGCCGGCATTGCGCGGAAATTTTTGCAGGGTTGAATCAATTTCGCGTCCGGATTTAATGTCTGCCCAGAATTCCCGCGAGGGATTCAAATAATAAATATTTACCGGAATATGCCTGGACAGCCGGTCGAATACATCCAAATGGTACGGCGGAAGATAGGAAATGCCGAAGATTGATATTCTTTCCGGCAACGCATCCTGGCTTGGCAGTTTGTTTTCCGCCATCCGGGAAAATAACTGCCGGAGCCGCGCCTTGTGCATCCCGCCCTGATCGGCGGAAATTTTTTGCCAAAGTAGCGCCTGCCACTTTTCCTGCGGAGAACTGATTTCCCCCTCCTCCCACGCTAAAATCATCTCGGGCCGGAAAATCAAATACTGGTCAAAGGTGGCGGCAATTTTGCGGGCAAGACCAAACAGTTTTAATTGATCGTAATTATTGCCCAGGTAGTTTTGAACAGGCTGACAATCTTCTTCCCCCATGAGCCGGGGCAGAATCTCCATAACTTTCCAGGTCAACACATCCACGTTATAGGATAAATTTGGTTGATAATCGGCTATAAACGCTTTGAAGACATCATCGATAAAGGCATTGGGAAACGGAAAATCATAGTTACTGCATATTCCGTGATGTCGGGCCAGTTCCAGGGACAACCATTTTTGCATGCCCGTGCTTTGAATTATTATGGTTTCGCAGGCAAACGGAGAAGATAGGGGCTCGTTTAATTCATCCGCGAGACTCCGGGCCAATATCTCCAACTTATTGCTGACGATAATCTTCATCCTGCACTTTCTATTTGCCGAAAATTTAAGATTGAAATATCATAATATTCACTTTATGGTAACAAACATAATTATAGAGTTTTGCAATACGTTACTTTATCAACAAATTGTCATTCCCGCGAAGGCGGAAATCCAATTTGATTCAATGTATTTTTGGATGTCCGGCTATGGTTAAAGATTCAGATTCACTACAAGAGTTGATAAATAAAGCTTTTGAGCTCGGGGTCAGCGACGCCGGGATAATTCCTGCCCGATCAATCGTGGTTGAAGACCGTTTTGCCGAAATGTGCGCCACACCTCAATGTCCGGGTTACGATCAGTCTCCCAACTGCCCGCCTTACACCATGAAACCGGCTGAGTTCAGAAATCTTTTGACTCAATATGAACATGCACTGGTTTTCAAAATTGACACCCCCACGGAGGTACTCCTTGGTGACGGCCGATTTGATGTGGCAAAACTCATTCACGAAATATCCGCCGCTATTGAACGACTGGCAAGACAGAAAGGGTTTGTCCATTCCCGAGGGTTTGCCGCAGGCTCCTGCAAAATGATTTTTTGCAAGGAACAGGCAAAATGCATCGTGCTCGAAAAAAATGAAAATTGCCGTTATCCCGACAAAGCCAGACCATCGCTGTCCGGTCTCGGGGTCAATTTCCTGGAATTAAGCAGAACGATCGGCTGGCAATTTAATAAAATTACCAAAGACACCAAACCGGATGAAGTTTCCATGGGAATGATGTCAGGGATGGTCTTGATAGGACCTAACCTTAAGGAAGCTAAGATAAGTAAGAATAGTGTATTAATTTCTGGAACAACTGGAGGTAAAACCATGAAAAAGCCAATGACGTATAAAGGCTATACCGCAAAGATTGAATACAGTGAAGAAGATGAATGTCTTATTGGCCGTATTTCCGACATTCGCCATATCATAACTTTTCAGGCTGACACCGTGAAGGAAATTAGACAAGCCTTTGAGGAAGCCGTTGACTTTTATCTCCATAGTTGCGCCGAAAAAAACGAAGAACCGGAAAAACCTTTTACTGGCCGCTCAGTTGTGCGCGTCACTTCAGCACTTCATAGT
>JBDKVD010000183.1:0-25162 GCA_039679325.1 Smithella sp. | reverse complement strand
TAGTCAGAGGCAGCGATACCATTATCTATGCCTCTGATCCATTCGTCAATATAACACAAAGCGGCAGTATCAACCGGCCATTCTCCTTTACGGCCGGGCAATACGATGTCCAAAATCCTCTTGACTCTCAGGACCCCTCCTCTTATACTCAATCGCATTAAAAGTTCTTATCAATTCAATTGCATGCGTTTGCCCGCGGAAGGAGTGGCCATGGATATTTATGAATCGCTTTGCGAAATAACGGGGAGCGATTATGTCTCCCGTGCGCAGGAAGAGCAGTACCTCTATTCCCGTGATTCCGGGGCTCAGCCTCCTCGGCAGGTGGATTATGTGGTAATGCCCGGCACCGTGGAAGAAGTCCAAGGCATTCTCCGGCTGGCCAATAGAGAGGGCATTCCCGTCACGCCCCTGGGGGGCGGCTTCACTCTGTCGGCGCTTGTCGTTCCCCAAAAAGGGGGGATCGTCATGGACATGAAGCGGATGGACAAAATCCTCGAGGTCAATGAGCTCAGCCGTTATGTCCTGCTTGAGGCGGGTGTTTCACAGGCTGCCCTCAGGTCCTATCTGAAAAAACATCACCCCAGGCTGCAGCATTCCACGCCGGAGGCGCCCCCGACTGTGACAGTCGTGGGAAACGCCGTTATTCAGGGGCACGGACATCTCACCCCGCGTTACGGGCTCAATTCCGATATGGTCAACGGGATGGAGGTTGTGCTGCCGACAGGGGAAATATGCAAACTGGGGTCCGCTGCGGTGACCGGTTCATGGTACACACGCGGACCCATCCCGGATTTGCCCGGCCTGTTTATCGGTTGGTTCGGCACAACCGGCGTAGTTACGAAGCTTTCCCTGAAGCTCTACCCGAAGCCTCAATACCGCGACGTTATCGTCTTTTCCTCCGACGATATTGATGCGATTCCCGAGGTCATTTTTGAGTTAACCCAGCTTGATCTGCTGGAAGACTTTTTCCTGATCACGCAGGAAAAGCCCGACTGGATGAATCACATCTTCTATGTCATTGTTCTCTCCGCCCACTTGGAAGAAGAGCTGGCTATGAAAAAAAAGATTTATCTCGATCTCGCCGGTAAAATCCGCAGCGGCGAAACGATCAAACCGGTCGAGGATCTGCATCCGGCTCTCCGCGCGCGCTTCCTCGATGTGCCGCCCAAGGCCGCCTTGGCCGCCGATTTCAGAAAGGGGGGCGGATTCCAGTATTCGGCCGCTATATTGCCCTTCGATAAGGTGCCCGTCGCCTGGCGCAAGGGAATCGAGATCGCCCACGTCCACGGCATGGTCGCCTCTTACGTCCATCAGGTCTTGACCTGCCACAGCATCATGTTCGGCTTCAATTATTCCTTCAATCGGGCCGATGAGGCCGATATTATGGCGGCAAGGCAGGCGGTGGATGAATCGAACCGGTTTACCCTCGACATCGGCGGGATGATCTGGAAGGGGGAGGCGGAAGCACAGAAACTGGTCATGAAAAAAATGGATCCCAACACGGCAAAGCTTATAGAAAAAATCAAAAAAGCCATGGATCCGCAAGGGATCATGAATCCCGGAAACTGGGAGGCGCCTCAATGAAATACGAAGATCTTCTGCACCTGTGTTTCCGCTGCGGGTACTGCAAACTGACGGATGACTATGACAATTTTAACTGCCCTCCCCATATGAAATACAGGTTCGAATCCTTTTCACCGGGAGGCAGACTGTGGCTTACGCGGGCCTGGCTCAAAGGCGACGTGCAGACAAGTGAACGCTTTGAGCAGATTCTCTATTCCTGCACTTTGTGTGCAAACTGCGTCAAGCACTGCATCTTTCCCTTCAATGACGATATCGTCAATATTTTCATTGCCGCCCGTGAGGCTGTTGTTGAGACAGGGACGCTGCCGCCATCCGTACGGGATTATTTCAAGGCCATTCAGGTCTATGGGAATCCTTATAAAGAACCGTCGGAAAAACGCGGCGACTGGGCTCGTGATTTGACCGTTCCCGTTTATGACGGACACGAATATCTTCTTTACATCGGTTGCGTCGGTTCATACGACGAACGGGGGCAAAAAATCGCGCGGGCCGTCGCCCATGTCCTCCAACAGGCCGGCGTCTCTTTCGGAATTTTGGGCCGGGAAGAATTATGCGACGGCAACGAAGTACAGGCAATGGGGGAAGCCTGGCTGTTCCAGGGTCTGGCCCAAAAGAATATGGAGTTGTTCAAGGCGCGGGGTGTCAGGAAAATTATAACGCTCGACCCCCATGCCTACAATGCCTTCTCCCGGGACTACCGGAAGCTCGGGGCTGACTGGGAGGTGTATCACTACACGCAAATCCTGGCGGAAAAAATCGACTCCCTGATTCCGTTAATGAAAGCATACCCGGCAACCGTCGCCTATCACGATCCCTGCTACCTCGGCCGTCACAACGACATCTACACAGCGCCCCGGCAGATCCTGGCCGCGCTGCCGGGAATCACCCTTGTCGAGATGGCTTCCAATCGCGAGAACGCCCTGTGCTGCGGCGGGGGAGGTGGGAATTTCTTCACCGACATCCTGGGAAGCGGAAAGGGAAGCTCTGCGCGTCTCCGCATTGCCCAGGCGAAGGATGCCGGCGCGGATATCGTAGCTGTTTGCTGTCCCCAGTGCGCCAAGATGCTGGAAGATGCCGGAAAGGCGGAAGATCCGGAGCAACGGCTGGAAATTTTCGATATTGCGGAATTGATTGCCCGCGGCCTTCAATAAGGGCGAAATGCTTCAAGACGTGTGAGGAAAATTGAAGATTTCTGAAAATGAAGAACGGAAAAATTTAAAGCTGGAGGGTATGAGCCGGGAAGAGCTGGTGCGTTTTATTATGAACATGTCACAACGGCTTTTCAGAACAAGTCGTTTCATGCATTATTTTTTTCAGCCGGGCGGGGATGTTCCACTTCTTTATCTGATCGGCCACGCAGGCAGGCACCCAATGCTCCCAGGACTGATCGTTTATGATGGCTTCGCGGATGGTTGCTGCGGAAAGCCCCTTTTGTTCAGCAGGAACTTCCCGGAGCACATGAATGACCAGGCCGCTTTTCCGGAAAAGCTCCTTTTTCCTGATTCCCCAGCCGTCGTAAATGGACAGAAAAAAAACGGCATCCAAAGGTACGTAATATTGATACAGCTCCGGCCGGTTGACGGGAAACGGTACAATCGTAAACTCAGACAGTGGAATCCCGCTTTCAACGAGGGCCGACCGGATTAATACGGTCCGTTCGTAGTAGGTCAGAGGATTGGCTGCTGCGCTGCTCCTGGCGGGATCGGCCGGATCTGCCTGGGTAAGAACAGGGTCGGGGTTGGTGATGCCCACAACGAGATGGCGGCAGAGCGCTTTACCGGAAAGAAGATATTTCATGTGGTCCAGATGAAGGATTTGAAACCTGCCGTGGATAACGCCTGTTTCGTAAGGCGGGCGGGGCGAACTGGTTTCTTCTTCATTCATTCGTCGTTGCCTCCCGTGCCGGGGCCTTCTTCACTTAACGAAAACCAGGAATAGTTTCCCGGCCAGAAGGGCTGATCGTTTTCCGTGTCCATGGTTCCCACCAATTTTGCCCGGTCCAGGTAATTGAGAATCAGGTACATCATTTCCTTTCCCCGTACCATTCCCAGCGCGCCCGCGTGAGCCGACACCTCGTCAAAAGATTCGACGCGGTCACGCCTCACGCCGCAGCCTTGCATGACAAGCGGTACCGGTTCTCCGGAGTGGACGAGCGATCCTTCACTGGGCGTGGAATGATCCGATGTGACAATCACGAGGGTATCCGGATTGTCCAAAAATGGACCGATTTGCCGGGCGATGCCCCGATCCAGCGCTTCAATGACGGTTTTTTTCAGGAAAGGATCTTTGCGATGGGCCGCTTCATCCGGCGTTTTGGTATGGACGTGGATAAAATCATAGGTTTCGAGAGCGTCGCGGGCCTGCACCAGACGCCGGGCGATTTCTTCTTCGGGGTCGTCGGATTCTTCACCCCGGAGAAAGTCCAGCCCCAGATAGGCAGACATGCCTTTGAAAAGAACGCCCGCGGAAACGGATAGCCCCATGAGGCCATACCGCTCGGAAAAGTAGGAAATGTTTTTAATCCGCCCCGCCCTCTGGGTGACCAGACCGTTCACAGGCGTGAGGCCGAGCCGCCGCCTTGCCTGATTGAAAGCGTGACCATCCAACCGCCGGTAAATGTCGATGAGGTATTTCGAAAGAGCCCTGGCCGTATTGCAGGCGGATGCATCGCGCGCGTAAGGTTTCCAGGGCACGACGGACATGACGGGACGGCCGTCCGCCATGTGGTTTGTGTCGGTTATATAGGGGCTCACATCCCCCGTCATCTTCAGCACGCCGAAAGGTCCCTTGACGGGATGAAACTCAATCCGGATATTTTTGCCCCAGGGTTGGGTTACAGCGGGAAGGATAGCCGCAATTTCGTCGGGCGACGCTTCGGCCACGTTTTTTTTTACAAACAGAAAGCCTTTGTCCTCGCAGAGGCTGGCCAGGTGAGCCAGCAGGGCCACGTCTTTTTCGGATAAGGGAATGCCCGCCCCAAGAGCTTCGAGCGCACCCCGGCCGGGAAAGTCCTCGGGATCGAACCCGAAAAGCGCGAAATGCGCGTTTTCGCTGGGCAGCGCCTGACCCAGGCACGCCGCGTGGTAAAGCCCGTTTACGCCGGCCCGGGCGATGGCATCCAGCGCGGGCGTATGAGCGGCCTGCAGAGGAGTTTGATGCCCCAGCGAGGCAAAGGACCGGTCCCCCAAACCATCGAGAATAATCAGCAGACATTTTTTCATCAGGCCTCCCGCCGCTTTTTATTCCATTTCTAAATCAATGATGCTACCGCGGCGGCAACCACCCCCTACCCCCGCCAGCGGGGGACAGAGGCGACGAGGCGTGGTTCGACAAGCTCACCATGACTTACTATCAGATTTAAGCCTGCCCTGAGCCTGCCGAAGGGCCAACAAAGATAGCGCTTGATCGCGTGCCCTTTAGGGTATTTAGAAATGGAATTAGCCGTTCAGACGGCAATTGTTAAACCGGAACTATTCCATACAAGAATAAAGTACCTGGTGTTATTCCATTAATTAATTGGTATTATTGCAAAAAAAGCTATATAGAGTCAATATGATTTTCGATCTTCACGTACATACAACCCATTCGCCGTGCAGCAACCTCCGGCTGGATGAAATCATCAGCCTGGCCCGAAAGCGGGGGCTGGACGGAGTTGCCGTAACTGATCACAACAGCATGGAGTGCCGCCGGGAAATCACCGAAGGCCTTCAGGACAACGGCATATGCCTGCTTGTCGGCATGGAATACGACACGCCGGAGGGGGATTTTCTTCTGTTCGGTTCTTTTGAGGATCTTAGGCCGGGTCTTTCCGCCCGTGATCTATTGCGGATCGTCGAGGACAGGCAGGGCGTCGCCGTCGGCGCGCACCCTTGCCGCGAGGGCAGAAGCCTCAAACCGAAGATTTTAAGCCTTGGCGTCTGCCATATCATCGAGGGGCTCAACGGACGCAATTCCGATGCGGAAAACCGCAAGGTGGAGCAGTTGAGCAAGCGGTATCCGCTCTTCCAGTGCGGCGGCAGTGACGCCCACAACCTGGAGGAACTGGGACGAACCGCGACGTGTTTTGAGGAAAAAATCACCAGCCGCGAGGATCTGATTGCGGCCCTGAAAAAGGGCCGATACCGCCCCGTTCGGGGGAAAGAATGGAGAGAGGGGTCGCATCTTTAATGTTGACAATTGCCGTCTAATCTCCGTCATTACGTGATTGGAGGACATGTTCGGGTGTATGCTCAAGTAAAAATAGTTCTGCTTTTTCCCGGCTTAACGGCCGGCAGTAATAAAACCCCTGAATTTCCTCACACTCACAGTTCTGCAGATAAAGCAGTTGCTCTTTTGTTTCCACTCCTTCCGCGATCACATTGATGTTCAGATTATCAGCCATGGCAACGATGGAAGCGGTGATGGCCCGGCTCCGGGAATCCGAGCCGTCCGTGGAGGTAAAGGAGCGGTCGATCTTTAGGTGATCGACGGGAAACTGCTTGAGGTAGTTCAGGCTGGAATAGCCGGTGCCGAAGTCGTCGATGGCCAGGCAGATGTTTATATTTTTTAGTTGGCTGAGCATCTCCAGGGCGTTTTCACCCTCCTTCATCAGAACACTTTCGGTTATTTCAAGTTCCAGAGCCTCGGGTTCCAGGCCAGTCTCCTGGAGAATACTCTTCACCAGGGCGGGAAACTGATTTTGGGCGAATTGCCGGACAGAGACATTGACAGCGATTCTCGGTAAGTCCATGCCGGCGTTACGCCATACCCTGGCCTGGGCGCAGGCGGTCCGCAGCACCCATTCGCCGATCGGAATTATCATCCCCGTTTCTTCCGCAATGGGGATGAATTCTACGGGGGATATAGGGCCCAGCCGTTTGCTGTTCCAGCGCAGTAGGGCCTCCAGTCCGCTGATTGTCCCGTATTTTAGATCCATCTGAGGCTGGTAATCCAGAGAGAGTTCCCCCTGTTCCAGGGCCAGGCGAAGCTCATTTTCTAATGTCATTTTCCTGATGGCCTCGTCATTGATTTCCTGGCAATAGAATCTGAATTTGTTTTTTCCCTCCCGCTTGGCAAAATACATGGCCTGATCGGCATTCTTGAGCAGCGTTTCGGGATTGTCTCCATCCTTGGGGAAGAATGCGATGCCGATACTTGAGGTTACCACGACCTGCTGTTTTCCCAGGGTGATGGGAGCAGCCAGATGTGCCAGGATACGCTGGGCAACCACGGCGGCATCCTCCTCCCGGGAAATTTCCGGAAGAACAACGGTGAACTCGTCACCCCCCAGCCGTGAGGCAATTGCATCTGTTGATGGTCGGGCAATCGTATCCGATGCTCGCATGCATTTGATGAGCCGTCCGGCCGTGACCTTGAGCATATCGTCGCCGATGTTGTGTCCCAAAGTGTCGTTGATGCGTTTGAAGTTGTCCAGGTCGATGAACAGCAGGGCGCTCTGGCGCTGGTAACGGGAGGATGTCTGCAGTATCTGGCCGATCCTGTCAATGAACAGAGCACGGTTGGGAAGACTGGTCAAATGATCATAGAAGGCCAGTTGAGTGAGCCGGCCCTGGATTTCCCTGTTCAGTTCCCATTTCCGGGTGAGGGCATGGGCCATTTGGAGTACCTCGACATTGTCGAAGGGTTTCTTGAGGATCAGCAGGCTGTCGCTTTCCCCCAGCACGCTCCGGATTTCCTCCCAGGAGTAGTCCGCGTAGGCCGTGCACAACACGACCTGCAGATCAGGACAAGCCTGCCAGAGATGCCGGATGGTTTCGATACCGTCCCATCCCGGCGGCATCCGTCCGTCCACAAAGGCCAGGGCGTAGGGGCGGCCTTCCGCCTGGGCCTTCTCGACCAGGTCGAGTCCCTCCTTTCCCTGGGAAGCGCAATCAATTTCGAAGGAGGCCTGGACTGTCATTCTGGTCTGTGCACCGAAAAGCGCCTCCTCCATGTCGTGCAGGCCATCGCCCAAAAAATCCCTTCGAATCAATATTTTGCGAAAATCGTCGTGAATCGCCGCATTATCGTCTATCACCAGAATGCGGTGAGAACAATTGTCGCCTCGTCTACTCATATTTGTCTCCTTGTTTATAAGGAAGGTCAAGGGTGAAGACGGCGCCGGCCCCTTGTCCTTCGCTTTGGGCGGTCAGGTTGCCACTGAGTTCACGGGCCGCCAGGGCGCCGCTGTGCAGACCGAAACCGTGTCCTGTCTTGCGCGTGGTGAATCCGTGCTGAAAAATGCGGGACAGATTTTCCGGGGGAATGCCCATGCCGTTGTCCTCGATCTGAATAAGGACTCGTTGAGGATCAGGACTGAAAACCCGCAGAATGATGCATTTCTCGCCGCCTCTGCCATCTTCGGTACAGGCATACTTGGCATTGCTGATAAGATTCAGAAGAATCTGCAGCACCTTGTGCTTGTCCACCGTGATTGGCGGCACCGGCTGGTACTGGCGGTGAACCGTGATCCCGTGACGGGCCAGTGCTTCGGAATTAAAGGTGACGGCATCTTCCAGCAGTTGCTCGACCGGAATGGTTTCCTCGACGCCGGACACGCGGCCGTAGTTTTGCTGCATGACGACAATCTCCTTGATGTGCTCGACCCGATCCCGCAGGGACAGGGTTTCGCGGAGAAGAAGCTGTTGTTCGTCCTCCAGGACAGGGGCCAGAGAAGCAAGGTAAGCCGGGATCTGCCGTCCCCGGGGATCTTCCATCAGGAAACGGGTCAGCCCGCCTTCGGGTTCAACCAGCAGACCGGCCACCCTGGCGACGTTCCCAATGCGGGATTGTTCGAGCTGATCCCTGATGAGCGTACAGGAAACATTGACGCTATTGAGTACATTGCCCACATTGTGCAGTACGCCCGTTGCCACTTCGGCCATGCCCGCTGCACGGGACATTTCCAGAAGTTTGCTCTGGGCCGAGGCCAGTTCAGAGAGGGCCTTCTCTTTGGCGGCAATCTGGTCCTGCAATTCCTGTGTACGTTTTTGAACCCGCTCCTCCAGCGTGCTCTTCGCTGTGAGCAGCTGCTGTTCCATCCGTTTTCTTTCCGTGATGTTGATGAAGCTTTCCAGCAGGATGTCCCGACCCTTAAAATTCATCCGGACCACGTTCTTGATGATAGGAATTTGCTCTCCACTTACATTGAGAAGAATCCATTCTGAATGATCGACGGTCTGTCCCAAATCCGTGATCGGGCATTTACCAACATCCGCCGGGCAGACGCATCGATGACAGACCAAGCCGACCAGTTTTTCCTCCGTCTGGCCGGTCAACTGACAGGCGATTTCATTGGCGTAGAGGATTTCATGAGTTTGGGCGTCCACGATGAATATCCCCGTGAGGACCGACCGGAGGATGTTGTCCAGCCAGTGCTCGTTCTCACGGGCGATTCTTTCTGCCTCGGCAAGCTCCTCGTTGGCCTTCCGCAACAGCGCGATACCCTTCTTCGTTTCCGAAATATCGGTTATCACGCAAAATGACCCGTAAAAAGCGCCATTTCCGGTGTAAATAGGGGATGCGGAAAGCATGGCGGTGAGCACCTGGTTATCTTGCCGGATCAGCTCCAGTTCATATCGTTCGCTCAGACCCTGAATGCGCTGTGCAATCTTCCGTTTCACCAAATTCGCATGGTCTGTGTCCATGAATTTGAAAAAGGATTGGCCACCCATTTCTTCCAGATTGTATCCGAGCATCCTGCCCAGAGTTGCATTAGCAAAGGTAATTTTCCCTGAGGCATCAATGGTGAGGATGCCTTCATTGGACTTTTCCAGGAGGCGTCGATAGTTTCCCTCGCTTTCCCGCAATGCCTGCCGGATATTCCAGTTTTTCAGAAGGGAAGTGACCAGCGAGTATAACTCGTCCTCGTTGAAGGGTTTTTTGACGTAATAGATGTTTTCCTGCAGACGACTCCTTATTTCGGCGGGGCTGACATCAGTATAGGCCGTAATGATGATGATCATGACCTCGGGATCGACAATGCGAATCTTTTCCGCCGCAGTCAGGCCGTCCATGGTGGTCATCCGCATATCCAGCAGACACAGAGGGATTCTTTGTCCACGCGCATGCCCCGCAAGGAAAAAATCTACCAGGGGCGCCCCATCGGAAAACGTATGGACGACAAAGGGATTCTCGACACTTTCCGTGCGCAGAAAATTCAGGCTTTCGTCCTGTTCGAAGATGCTCTGATAGTATTCCAGCAGCTGGACATCGTCGTCAGCAATTAGCATCTGCTTGTTCATCGCCTATCTCCATAATAAATTCCGCTCCTTGATTTTGGCCGGGGCTTGTGGCTTTAATCGAACCGTTATTCTCATTCAGGAAGTTCAAGAGGGAATGCAGACCCAGCCCATGCCCCTCGCTCTTCGTGGTGAATCCGGATTGGAACAGGGATGGCCTATCCTCCGGTAGAATACCGATTCCGGTGTCCACCACCTGGATGACCGCCCGTCTGGATTCGTTTGGTTTAACGCACAAAGTAACATGGATTTCCCGCTTGTTGTTTGCTGCGGCGTCAATGGCCTCAATGGCGTTCTTGACGAGATTCGTGAATCCATGAATCAACGGGTTTTTCTGATTGCGGACGGATAGTTCACGATCCAGTTCCATGTGAACGGTGATGTTGTGTTTCGCCAGTGTGGGGCGGAAATCCTCTATCACATTCTCAATCAGCTCGGCCAAATTGATTTCCTGCACGAATTTCACATTGCGCTGTCTGGACGAATTGAACATATCCTGCTGGAACTTAATGGTCTGTATCATTTGATGCTGATTGTTGGCAATTTCTTCCACATTTTCCGCAATACGGGGCAATGCCCGCTTAAGGAGAATGTCTTCCAGACGCGCCAGCAGTTCCGGGGTGCGATCAGCCTTTCCCCCGCCGGCCACTGCTGCTTCATGCTCCTCCCGCAGCATCCGGAACGCTTCGGGATACTGGGCGCTTGATTCCAGGACCTTGCGAATATTCAGCAGCTTGCCATTCACACCGGCCAGGGTGTTGCCGATGTTATGAAAGTAGGAACTTGCCGATTCAAAAAGCCCGGCATTATAGGCGATGAGGGCATCTTTTTCTTTGGTTTTCTCCCGCAATTCGCTTTCGACCACGCGACGGATTGAGGCTTGCAGCTCATCAGCCATCACGTTGAAGGAGCGGGCCAGATCACCCATTTCATCGTTCGAGCCCGCATCCAGACGATTGTCCATCTTACCGTTCTGAAAGAGGCGGATGCCCGAAATCATGGCAGTGATCCGCCGGGTCAGCACTGCAGCCATCCAAATCGCCACGATGATGACGATCCCCACCATCAGCAAGGTGGAAAAGCTGAGGGACTGCGCAGTTTCCGCCAGGGAGTTCTCAATCTCCTGCTGGACCTGCTTACTTTCCTTGTCCACCATTTTGACATAACCCTCGGTGAGGGCCTGTAATTGTTTGGCCGACTCCGCAGCGGCGGCGTGAAACTCGTTCACGTCGGCGCCGATCGTCACATAACCGAATCCGCGCGGCGAAGCGGCATACTGACCGGTGTAATAGGGAATCGTGGCTGCCGTGGTGAGCTTCCACAATCCGGTCCAGAATATCAGGAACGAACCGGAGCCGCCCTTGCTGGT
This sequence comes from Smithella sp., assembly GCA_039679325.1. Classification (GTDB taxonomy): domain Bacteria; phylum Desulfobacterota; class Syntrophia; order Syntrophales; family Smithellaceae; genus MVRV01. The sequence continues at coordinate 13,990 of JBDKVD010000183.1, read as the reverse complement.
CAGTTCATGCCACCCTCTGCATTGGGGGGCGAAGTTAAGGTAGCGTCCATCCAATCCGACCCATCCCGCTTTGGTCAGCTCAGCCGCGGGCTTCCTTTTCAGCGATGGCGATGAGAACTGTGGGGTCTGGCTGAGGAATGTGCTGAGTTTCAAACCGCTCTTTTTCCATGATTCATAAATCGCCGCGTCCAGCCAGGGGATCGCCGCTTCGCCCGTTTTAGGATCGAATCCGCAGATGCTGTGATGTCTGGGATGACAGATGCTGCGCCCCTTGTAATCCCAGATGAAGGCATAGTTGCCTGATGCGGCGTCATTGATGTCGGTGTAGCGCTCGTCCGTGGGCACGATGGTGCGCGTAAATTCATTGAGATGGGTATGATTCAGGGCCAATGTGACATAGCCGACGATGCGGCCGGCATCGACGACCGGGGTTGCCCAGCGGATAATGCCCCGGAACCTCTGTCCTACGGGGTTTTCCTTGCCGGCGTAGGCATCGGATTCAGGCTGGAAGGGAACTCCTTTCTTTTTGGCGGCGGCACGGGTGTACGGCCCGATGATATGGCTATGATTGTAGGCGCCGATAACCTCGGAGACGTAAACCTCGCCGGGTTTCAATCTGGACAGGAAAGAACCGTAGGTCTCCGCCTTGCAGTAGGTATTCTCGCGCTTTTTGATGTTCCGGAGTTTGGTGGACAGCCAGGGAACTGTGGTGATCTTGATTTTTTCCATTCCGTCGAGACCGACAAAGGTCATCTCGGCGTAAAGGGGGAGCGAGACGGGACGCCCTTGCCGCTCCGGGGGCCGGTAATGCCAGTCCGTCCGGTTGTCCGCCACCTCCGTCATCACGGTTTCCGGTTGAGCCGGGCCTTGTTCCGCCGGAACCCATTTATCATCCCTCAGCGCCCACTTGCCGTGTTCCAGAACCGTGCGCCGAAGAGGCTGCAGAAACTGCCGGTACCGTTTTTCCTCCGGAGGAAACTGGGAGGCCAGCAGAACCTGCTGGTCGCGCTGATAAAGAAAATCGGCGACCTGCTTTGCCGTATCCGTGGTCAGACGCTCAATGGCTTCCCGCGATTTTACATCCAGGGAGCGGATCGAATCTTGACCCGCCTTTTGACCCACTTCTTTCACAAGAGAGCGGGTCTGTTGCACCATGAGGGCTGTGCGTTTTTCCACATGCTGACCGAGGGAAGCAACCTCGTGCCAGGCAAGCCAGCACAGCAGGATCAGGGGAACCACCTTGATCACGATGAAAATCGAAATCAGCTTTCCCCGCAGGCCAAGCCAGAACGGGCGTTTCGGAAGTCTCATATCTGATGGAGGCACTGAAGAGGCGACTCCATCCTTCGAGTTCTCCGGGGTTAAAGATGAATGATCAGCAGCACTTCCATTTTTTTCAGAATTCATGTCTGTAAGCTTCTCTAATGGATTTTTATGGACTCGTTCCTATTTCAGCAAAGTCCACCGGCCTTACCTGACAGCGTTAAAACCTGCAGGTGAGGTTGACTCGGAATTATCTGCCGTCCTGTTCGTCGTATCGAGGACAGCATGAGAGGGAACCGCTGATCCCGGATCACTGTATTTACTTCCATGTAGATTATAGGCACTTGCGGATACATTAATCCCTTATGCATTATTCTTGCCAAGCGGGGTAAAATTGGTCATGAATAAATATCCGGTACAATTCCCCGATAATGTCTTCCTCCTGCTCGAATACCGTCCTTCAATTCCGGCGAAGATTCTTCCCGGAATGGCAGGAACCAGGATATTGAACTTTGCCAGATGTTCGGTCAAGTCCGTCAAACGCTTGAATGACCCGTATTTTAGATCCATCTGGGGCTGGTGATCCTAAGAGAGTTTCCCCTGTTCCATGGCCAGGCGAAGCTCACTGTATCATGTCAATTTCCTGACGGCCTTGCCGTTGACTTCCTGACAATAGAATTTGAAGTTGTTTTTTTTTCACGCTGGGCAAATGAAGGGGCAAAATGAAATTAATGGAGTTAAATCTTTTAAATAGAATTATTTGATTTTTTTTGTACGCGCTTCGTAGAGCCTGCGCACATAGTTAGCTAAGACGGAGGTGGAAAAATCTTTGCTCTGATAGTCCGGCTCAAGAAAATCTATTAATTCCACTTTGATTTCATTAAAATCACGGGTGTTGAAGGAAAATGAGCCGGGGCGGAAGAGTTTATCCGTATCTTTGATAAAAATCAGCGCAAGCGGTGCATTGCAATAATGGGCAATGCTGAATACGCCTTTGTTAAAAGTCCCCAGTTTGCCGTCGCGGCTTCTCGTTCCTTCCGGAAAGACGAACAAATTACCGCCGGCCGCCAGATGCTCCTTGATACTTTCCAGATTTTTAACCATTGCCGCACCCAGCATTTCACTGGGCGCTGAAGGCACATAACCGGCATTTCTCATAAACCAGCCGAAAAAAGGAATCTTGAAAAAAGTATTTTTAACTATTGTCCGTTGCTGCGGTAAAAGCGAAATCAATAAAATAGGATCCAGATAAGATAAGTGATTACAGACAATTACGGATGAATGGAGTTGGCGGACTTCGTCCTGGATGGAAAATTTAACGCGGGGAATCAGCCACCCAGTCAATTTAAAAAAGTTTTTCATATGGATGTGGGTTAACTTCTGTAAAGCAGAGGCGCGATTAGCGGCAAAAAAATATGCCGGCAGGTAGAAAAGAAAGAAAAGAACAATAGACCCGCAAAGGTAATAAGACCACAAAAGCAGGGTGATGAAAAAATCGGTTGTGCGTTGCATACTTTTTTGCAGGGACATTTTAATTTCAGGATAATTTTCTGAGTAGCAGAATGGTGTTGACGCCGCCGAAGGCGAAATTTTGAACAGCCGCCGTCTTCACCGGATGCCGGATAATTTCTTGCACATGCCTGATCATCGCGCACCGTTCATCAACCTCTTCCAGATTCAAGGTAGGGGCGATGAATCCATCCTGCATCATGTAAAGCGTAAGAATTGTTTCGATGCTCCCGCAGGCAGCCATTGTATGGCCCATGTAGCCTTTCAAACCCACGACATAAGGATGATCGCCGAAAACGTTACTGATAGCCTGCGCTTCAATGATGTCGCCCATCTTGGTGGCGGTGGCGTGGGCGCTGACCAAGTCGACTTCGTCAGGGTTAATTTTCGCGTTTTCCACGCCAAGTTTGAGTGTGTTGGTTATTCCGTCAAGATTGGGCAGAATAAGATCGCCACCGTTGTTGTTGCAGGCGAAACCTATGACTTCCGCTAAAATATTGGCGCCACGCTTTCTGGCAAATTCGTATTCCTCCAGCATTACCGCGCCGGCACCTTCCGCCACGACCAGACCGTCGCGCATTTTATCAAAGGGACGCGGCGTAAGTTGCGGATCATTGTTGAAGGCAGTGGAACACGCCAGCAGATTATCAAAAACAGCGACAGTGATGGTATCGTATTCGTCGGCGCCGCCGCAGAGCATTGCTTCCTGCATTCCGAATTTAACCGATTCATAACCATAACCGATAGACTGGCTGCTGGTCGTGCAAGCGGTTCCGGAAGAAATCACCCGTCCGGTAATGCCGAACATTTTCGTTATGTTGACGGCGGTTGTATGCACCATTGATTTCAGGTAGTCCACGGCGCCGATTTTTTTAAAAGCGGCATTATCCGTTGCTCTGAAAAAGGTGCGATAAATATCCCGCTGGGTGGTCGGGCTGCCGTGAATGGAACCGAAAGCAACGCCTAATTTCCCGGAAGTTATAAATTCTTCGGTTAATCCGGATTGTTCCAGGACTTCTTTGGCGACCTGACATGCATAGTAGCTGCAGGGCGCCATGGTTTTGCGATATTGACGCTTAAAATCATAGCTGATCGGATAGTCAACTGTTCCGTAAACTTTGGAATGGATAAAGCGGCTGATCAGTTCATCTTCGCGCAAGGGCTTTATTCCGGATACGCCGTTGAGCAGGCTGTGGACTATATCCTCTTTACCGTGCCCGATTGGTGTAATCGCCGATGCTGCTGTTATGACTACTCTGCGTTCCATAAATTATTTTCCCCCGGCCGAAGTGGAAGCTGTTTTTGACCGGGCAATTCTCTCTACATAATCACAAATCTGGTTTATTGTGCGGATACCGATTGCCTGTTTTTTTTCTTCCTGGGTGATTTCAAAGCCCAAAAACTTTTCTATTTCCAGCAAAAGTTCGATGGCGTCAATGCTGTCAAACCCGTATGCTTCTCTTAAATCATTATCCATGCCGGGATTTTCGACTTCAAACTCCCGCCGGAAGATATTTTTAATTTCTTGTTCGATATCCTGTCGAGTCATACAAAATTCCAGTCCTGCGATTTATTTCGTCGCTTTTTAGCAGATATTACCGTATTTTTCTATCATTAAAACAACGGGAAATATTGCCGGTTAGTTGTTGCGGATTCCGCATATTGATTGCAATTTCTTTGCAAAGTCTTCCGTCCCGACAATTTTGCCTGCTGCATTAAATGAACCCAGGATTGTTCCCAAAACTCCCGGAGCCACAACATTTTGTCCCGCCAGGTAAAGGCCGGGCAGGGGAATATAATTTAAAGAAGCAATTTTAAGCAACTGACTTGACGAATGCATTAGGCCGTAGCAGGAACCTTCGGCGCAATTTACATAATCCCGTATTGTCAACGGTGTGAAAACATCAATGATGCGGGGAGCTTTAATTTCCCCTAAAACTTTACCGGCCTGATGTAAAAGATATTGAGCAATACTTATTTTTTTTTCTTCATAATCGCGACCGCGCTTACCCGACTTTGTGTTTTCCCAATTATGCCATTCGTCATAATTTGATTTTGTAATGATGGAAAGTAAATTCTTTCCGGCAGCATTGCCCCGGCGCAGCTGATAAAAAACTCCATCATGCAATATGCCTTTTCCTTCGGAATGAAGGCGATAAATGTTATAAGGCATTTCCTGGTGTGCTCCGGCATCGACGCTTACCTGAACAGTTATAACGCCGTTCGTTTCCTGCATACCCAACACACGCTGCATGTAGGAGTTTTTCAAGGCTTCCGGGGGAAGCAGGGGAAGTAATGTCTTGGGATGAATCGCGGCAACAATGGCGTCGGCCGGCAGGGAAATTCCCGATTCCAGCTGGAGTCCGGCCGCTTTACCGGACTTTAGAAAGATTTTTTTACCGCCGTCGTTTAGAATAAGTTTTCCCCCCAGTTCGGTAAAACGGCGCATGAAAACATCCGCCATCTTGCCGCCTTTATCTTTTAATCGCCAGCAGGAAAACAAATAGCCGGCCAAAACCATGTGATGAAAAATAACCGGACATTCAACCAGCGGAACACCGATAAGATATGCAGGCACGGCCAGCACGGACCGCAGGTTATCCGAGAGATTCAATTTTTGCACATATTCGCCCATCGAATCGAAATACTCGATATTCCGGAAGAGATCACCCTGATTGAACAAAAATGAAGGATCGAGCATGAAGCGTGCAAACTTGCTTAAATTAGCGATGACTATATCGATTGCCGCCTTGTCCTCGGGAAACGCTCTTTTCAGCTTTTCCTCATAGACATCAATGCCGGGCGGCAAATCAAACGTAAAATCATCAAAGATATAGCGGTCAATGACGCCATCTTGCCCCATTCTTTCAAAGAGATCATTTGCGCTGACACCCAGAAGGCGGAATATTCTGCCCAGAGGTTCATCATCTCCCAGCGCTCCTACATAATGAACACCAACGGGACAGTCAATTCCCGAACGCCGGTAAGAACGCATCAGTCCACCGGCCAGCGGATTTTTCTCTACTATGGTTACATTGTAATTCAGAATTGATAAAAGAATGCCCGTGCTTAAACCGCCGACACCTGAGCCGATAACGACAATATTTTTACCGTCCACAGTTTTTTTCATTATCCGGGAGACCTTGATTTTTTGTCTGCAATTCGCTTTCCGCCGGTTCGGACTCGATCAGCGTCATGACGAGGGAATAGTCAAAAGCGTCTTTTGCCGTAAGTTCAATGTTCTGATATAAATTTTCCTTGCTGTGTTTTAATTTGACCCGGCGCTTCCATTCGCCGGAAGCTGTGTATCTGTTGATCTCGAATGTTTCCTGCGGCCGGGCAATAACATCTACGAATTCCGCGCTTTCGGTCTGCCAGCGGCAGATTTCCGCTCCATCGGAAAGAATTCCTTTTGTCGTGACCTTTCCTTCCGGTGCAAGAAAAATCAGCTTGATGTCCTCCATCATATTTCGGGTAAAGTCACGGGAATCAAAAGGAGGGAGCGCCCGTATTAATTTCAGGAGAGGAGCCGCCTCGGCTTCAAAGAGCACCATGCCTTCCGCCGTCATAATTGCACAGGAGACAAACCGGGATGACGGATTGATCAGCGTAACGCCGATTATTGCTCCCTGTGTTTCACCGGCCACTCGCGCTTCGATGACGTGTACCAGCCGGTATGGTTCTTTTAAAAACGGCGATGGACAAACCGGACAAACCGAAGCCTTCGATTCCGGCTGTGGAGAAACCGGGTTGATTGCCGGAAGCGTGCGGCAGGAAACAAGAAGTAAAACGGTTAATGTAAGAAGCCGAAGACCTTTCATTCGACATCCTGAAACACGGAACTGTTAATGCCCTTGTTGATTTCCACATTACTGAAGTCAATTACGGTTGCCGCATTTTTGCCTTCAATAATTTTAACTGATTTGACTATCATTGTTTTCCTGACAACGGATATCTCTATCTTTTCAATCATCCCGGCCATGCTTTGTTCAGCCGGAGTAAGCGTAATTAATGTGTTTGATCCCTCTTTCAGAGTTGCTTTAAAAGAAGGGTTTTTGTCAAATTTGCCGCTCATCCAGTTGGTAATTTCGCTCAATACGATGCCCATGGCTTTTACCCCGCCTGATTTATCTTCCACCATTTTTCCGCCGGACATAACATAACGTTTAGTGTAGCCTTTGCCGGAAAGAACTACGCTTTTCAACGGTTTTAAATATTCCCAGCGGAAGGAATCCGGTGCCGCATAAAAAAACCTGCCCTCTGAAATGAGCGGCCTGGCAAGTATTTTCATGAGTTTTTTTTGCACAAAACGGGCCTGTACTGTTTTTATGCCGGTGGCATTGCAGTGTAATTGCTCAAAACCGTCCGCAAATACGATACGGGGCGGCAGAATAAATAACAATAAAGTCAATAAGATGAATCGGCTTAGTTTGATTAAGTTATTTTTCATTAGCATTGATTAATATTGCAACCCTTAAAAGATAAACACAAATAACGGCCGCGTAAAAAGTTCCAGAGGCGAGGCGCGCAAAGCCTGAGGAGAGAGGCGTACTTTGAGCGTACGCCGCAGGGACGAAGGCTGTAGCGCAACGAAGCATATGGACTTTTTACGCGGTCGTGTCAACACATGCCGCCGTTGATTGCTATCGTCTGTCCCGTAATATAGGAAGCATCGTCCGAGCATAGAAAACAAATTACCCGAGCCACTTCTTCCGGTTTTCCCACCCGCGCCATCGGGATTGCTTTTTTTATTTCAGCAACCGGTATGTCTTTAGTCATATCAGTTTCAATCAATCCCGGCGCAACGACATTTACCTTAATGCCAAATCGTGCCACCTCCGCGGCCAGTGAACGCGATGCCCCGATCAGCCCCGCTTTTGCAGCCGAATAATTTGCCTGTCCGCGGTTGGGCATCAATCCTGATACGGAGGAGACGGAAACAATAGATCCTCGTCTGTTTTTGATCATGTTACGCAAAACAGGCTTAGTCATATTATAAAAACCTTTAAGCGTAGTATTGATTACACTATCCCATTCCTTTTCCCCCATCATGAGAAAAAGTCCGTCGGCGTTGATTCCGGCATTATTGACCAGGACGTAAATTGGGCCATGTCGTTCAATGATTAATTCGATATTTTCTTTTGTCTGATCGGGATCAACAACATCGAACTTGCACGTTTCGCCTGCTCCGCAGACATCTTCCACTAACTTTAACGTCTCGAACGCCGCCTGTTCATTTTCCTTATAATTAATGACTGTAAAATAACCGGCTTTAGCCAGCTCTACGGCCGTCGCCCGGCCAATTCCACGGCTGGCGCCGGTAATTATAGCCACTTTTTTCTTTTTCATTTTTACATTAAACTCCTTGAATCAGTCTTTCGTTGGATCTTCATTCGTTCTCAAAGCCTGAAGAACAATTTCAGCCAGAATTTCTTCACCCGCTTTAACCGTAGCGCTTATTACACTGTACTTTTCAAATGAATAAGAATTTTTGACACTGGCCACAATGTGCGTCCCTACAGGAATTTCAGAAACGGTAAAATGGGCATTTTTGATGCCCACCAGTAAGCCTTTTCCATCAGTTTTATTTTGCAATTTTCTCTTATAGCCGTCAATTGCGGCCCCGGTCTGGGCAACAACTTCGATCAGGACAATCGGGCTTACTGCATTACCGTCACACAACGGCCAACAGGAGCTGACCGTCGCTGTCGCCACAGCTGATTCAGGTGTTATCTCCAGCATTTCGCCGATCATTTTTATCCGGTCACGATGCGGAATCAAGCTTTCAATATCAATATCCGGCAAGGACATAAAATTCCAGTCTCCACAACAAAACAAATTGAAAATACAGGGCAAAAAAAAACCAGCCTCAGACAGAAAAAATAGACGGGAAACATATAGGCGGGAATTATGTCCATAAGCTGATCTTATAGACTAATGAGAAAACAGTGGATAAGTCAATAAAAAATGTTTCGAAACTGCTGCCTGCTCCTCATATTGCAAACTTTGTTTTATATTGCCTTGAAATTATTGTAATAATCCATTAGTCCGTTGATTTTTTTTACTTTATTGGTTAAACAATAATAAATTAAAATTTGTCTGGTTGCGGTCCTCATGCATAAAAATCAATTCCCCGGTCTATATAAGGAACTTCTAACTCCATCCAAAGCTATTTGCGAAAAAGAGTTTATTCATTCCGCTTACAGCTATGGTGATATTTTTGAGCTTGCAGCCGGGATCGGCAAAACATTGTCCCGTCACAGCGGGGGAAAAACTCTCTGCCTCTGCACGGAAAACAAGGCCCTCGTCGCCGCCGGCGTGCTGGCTGCGCTGAACGGCGCCTGCCGGTTGATTCTGCCTTACTCTCTTTCCAACAATGCACTTGTAGAAATGCGGGAAGCCGCGGACTTTAACGCGGCTATTGCCGATCATCCCGAAGAGATGCCCGCCGGAGTGGAAATAATAGAGCCGTCGCGTGTTTCACCGGCTGCCGGCGCTCCTGAAACCGTCCGCGACCTCGATGAACCGTTTTTGAGTTTATTTACAGGCGGTTCCACTGGAAAACCCAGGGTATGGTCCAAATCGCCGCGTAATCTGCTGGCGGAAGCCTTTTATCTGAAAGAAAAATTTACCATAACCGACGGTGATCTCTTTATTTCCACGGCGCCGCCGTATCATATTTACGGATTGCTCTTTTCCGTATTGCTTCCTTTTACGACGCAGGCGCAAATATTGCCGGACATTTACACATTTCCACAGGAAATCATATCAGCAATCAATAAACATAAGGCGACTATCCTGGTGAGCGTGCCGATTCATTACCGGGCGTTGAAAGTGAATAATTTGAGTGTTCCTTCGCTCCAAAAGGCCTTTTCTTCTTCCGGAGTTCTTGATCGTGCCGACGGTTTGTATTTTCTGGAAAAAACGGGGATTGGTATCACGGAGATTTACGGCTCTACCGAAACAGGAGGTATTGCCGCGCGTTCCGTCAGTGAAAATACCGACAGCTGGGAACCACTTGATACTGTTTTCTGGAAGATGGCGGGAAAAAGATTAGCTGTAAAATCAGACTTTGCCTCACCGGAAATGGAGAGGGATGATGAAGGTTACTGTCTGACGGGTGACGAAGCCCGTGAAGATAAGAATAATCGCTTTGTTCTCCTGGGACGGGCGGACGGCATTGTCAAGGTCGCCGGGAAGAGAGTTGATTTGCTGGATGTGCAAAATAAGATCAAAGCGCTGCCCGCGGTCACTGATGCCGTTGCCATTGCTCTTCCGGTGGAAAAGGGAAGGGAAAACATTATCGCGGCCGTTGTTGCCGGTGATCTGACTGAAGCGCACTTAAGAAAGCTTTTAATGGAGATGTTGGAGCCCTATGCTGTTCCCCGCCATATAAAAATAGTTGCGCAAATAGCCAGAACCGCCACAGGTAAAATCGACCGCCGAAGAATTGAACGATTGTTTCAGAGAAGTAAAAAACCGGCATAGAATGTGCGTATTCAGTCGGTGAATAAATGATATCCGCAGAAGAAGGAGAAAATTATGAAACAGACGAGAGTAATTTCCCTTATTTCGTGTTTTGCCGCAGCTTTGTATTTTTTGATCTTTTCCTTTTCCGTATCTATTGCCCAGCCGACTGATCCTGATCCGCTTGAGCGCCTGAAGAAATGTATCAGTTGCTGCAACGACAAAAAGACAGCCTGCTTTAATATCAACCCGGATAGAAGATTATGCGAAGCTTTCTTTCAAAATTGTCTAACCACCTGTAAGTCGGAAGGCGATATTCCTTCGGACTGGTCGGACTGCTGGGAGGAATCCGAGTAGAAATAGAATAGAGATATGAAGCTAGCGGCCGTCTCCGGCTTTTCCCTGCAGCCTTTTTAATCGATGCTCCAATGATTCTTTTTCTTCTTTCGAAAAAGCATTGTTTTGCTGCAGGGCATTTTCCACCAGCATTTTTGCCTGGCGGTAGTCGGAAACCCTGTGTTCCAGCCATTTGGCCAGCTCCGATATGGCATAAAAATCAGGCGGTTTGCAAGTAACCATTTCCTGCCACATTTGTACGGCTTCGTTTAATCTGCCGGTGCGTTTGTATAACGAGGCCAGCTTTTTTTTCGACAGCGTGGAAAAATCCGTGCAGCTTTGCTCGTCGAACATATTCAATATTTTTCCGGTTCCTTTCATATCGCGGCGGTTTAACAAAAGGCGCGCCGCCGCCAGGTAGTCGTCGGTGTGAGCATCTTTAATCAATGGCCGTGCCGTAACTATTTCGATCAGATGGGCGGTGAGTGTGGCCATGGAAATTACGTCCAGGCGATTGTGTTCAAAGATGTCCGTAAGCAAACGGGGGTCGCGTCTTTTCAGCCAGTCGAAATAGCGCTGCGGAATCTCCCAGCCGGGAATATCGCCTTCACGCATTACTCCCAGTATCTCCGCCTCCAGTGTAACCAGACGGCTGTTGGCCAGGCGATGCCCCAGAATACGCCGCGAAGGATGCAATAAATCCAGATGCGGCAACGAGGAGAGTCCGCCCTCCAGCCTGTTCATGATAAAACGGGTGGCCAACAGATTAATGTCAAAGGCCTTACCGTTAAAGGTGACCAGAAATTTCTTTTGGCCGGCAATTTCGGCAAGGTGGGCAAGAGCCGCTTTTTCTTCTCCAAAGTCGCGCGCCAGAATTTGCCGCACATGAAAGTGGCCTCCCTCAAACCAGCCCAGACCGATTAAAAACGCCATTGTCCCGGTTCCTCCGGCGAGTCCCGTAGTCTCTGTGTCCAGAAACAAGGCATCCGAACAGGTAAACTCGCTGATGCCGGGATTGTTGGCCAGCATTGCCGCCGCCGTCATATCAAAATCAAAAGTCTCGCTGATATTGCGATGGCCGTGACGGCAGGAACCCCGGACGAGATCGCATATGAGAAAAAATTTGCCGAAATCGTTTTCGATTTCCTCGCCGGATACATATTCTTTAAGCTTATCCGCCGAGGCATTGATTTTCCGGTTTGCTGCGTCTTGATTGAACTTGTGGGGACGCGACATGATGTCATCGATGCGGCGGCGCAGATCGGCAAGCTTTTCATTTTTTACGGTCGGCTCGGTTGGTGCCTTGATATGTTCGCCGGTCAGGCGTTTTAACTTGTCAATTGAGTTCATTTTCCGATTATCAGCTCCACCATCTTTGGAACAATTTCCTTGGCCGATTTCCCCACTTCCAGCGTCGGCCCCACACAGGAGGGACAACCATAGGCGCAGGGGCATTTTTCAATGAGGTTCCGCGCCGCTCGAAGCAAATTGGTATGCTCATTATAGAGCAGTTCCGAAAAACCGATGCCGCCGGGATAGGAATCGAAAATAAAAATTGTCGGATCAAATTCGTCGATCCGCAGGCCGGCTTTTTCTTCCGGAACTTCCCTTTGTCCATCGCTGAACGTGGTGATGATGCGGCCTGTTTTCCCCTGGCTCACAAACCATTCGCCGCTTTTATCTCCCAGCGAACGGTCAATATCGTGGGAATCGGCCATTAGAAACATCGCCGCCAGATGATGCAGAGTATAAGCAAGACCGGCCAGCCCGTCAATTATTTCCGCCGGTGAAAAATCAAGTTTCTGTAAGTGGTGGCGGGGGATGGTGAACCAGTAGCTGGTCGTATGCATATCTTTTTCGGGCAGATTAACATCGCCGTAGCCCAGATTTTCGGAGGTATAAAATTTAATTTTTTTATAGCCGACAACCTTGCGCACCACCTGAACTTCACCGTGTTCCACTATTGCGCCAATATCCTTGTGCTTGTCAAACGAATCAATAACCCGGACATTGGTGTAGGTCATGGCGTCGGTGTAGTAATCGACGACGACTTGACGCACATAGGCCTTTTTGCCCGGGAGATCGAGCTTGTCAACGTGATACTGCCGGGATTCCATCATGTAAATTGCGTTGTCGTGCAGGGTGGTAAACGCGCTGTCCCAGTCCACTTCGGCGATTACTTTATGATTGCCGGTGTCGGTCGTATCGACAACCACGACATTTTCGGGGTTGATCGACCGCAGGCTGACTTCATCCGCCGGATAGCTTTCCGCCGCCCAGTGCCAGCGATCGTTGCTGCAATGCAGCACCCCTTTTTCTTCCAGATAATCGAGAAATTCTTCGAGATTTTCACCGCCGAATTTTTCCCCTTTTTCAAAGGGCAATTCAAAGGCCGCGCTTTTAATGTGGTGCAGCAGAATAAGCAGATTGTCGGGGTTGATGCGGCAGTGCTCCGGCGAGAGGGCAAAGAAATAATCGGGATTTTCCATAATGAACTGATCCAGCGGGTTGCTGCGGGCGATTAATATGGCCAGAGAGCGCCCGCTGCGTCGTCCGGCCCGGCCTGCCTGCTGCCAGGTGCTGGCAATCGAACCGGGATAGCCCGCCATTATGCACGCCTCCAGATTGCCGATGTCAATGCCCAGTTCCAGAGCATTGGTACTGACGACTCCCATGACTTCCCGGGTGCGCAGACCGCTTTCGATTTCACGACGCAGATTCGGCAAATAACCGCCCCGGTAACCGGTGACAAAATGATCGTCTTTAGGTTTCGTACGGACAAATTTGTCTTTTAAGTATTTTGTCAGCACTTCGACATTCAAACGGCTGGTGGCGAATACTATTGTTTGAATATCATTGGCAATGAGGTCGGAAGCAATTTTCCGGGCCGGCGTCATCGCGCTTTGCCGGATGCCCAGCTCGCGGTTGACCAGCGGCGGATTGTAAAGAATAAATGTTTTTGCCGCCGTGGGCGCTCCGCTTTTATCCAGCAGCGCAACTTTGCGCTCCAGAATTTTTTCGGCGTGTTCACGGGGATTGGCGACGGTCGCCGAGCAGCAGATAAAAACGGGATTCGCGCCGTAAAAGCGGCAAATCCGCACTAATCTGCGGATGACGTTGGCAAAGTGGGAGCCGAAAATACCGCGGTAAATATGCAGCTCATCAATAACTATGTATTTTAGATTGACGAAAAGCTTTTGCCATTTGGTGTGATGCGGCAGAATCCCGGCATGCAGCATGTCGGGATTGGTGACGACAATATGCCCCTGCCTGCGGATGGCCTGGCGCGCATCGTCCGGCGTGTCGCCGTCGTAGGTGAAGGTCTTAATATCGGCCTGCAGATCGGCAATCAGCGAGTGAACTTCATGCATCTGATCCTGCGCCAGCGCCTTTGTCGGGAAGAGATAAAGCGCGC
>JBDKVD010000182.1:0-15695 GCA_039679325.1 Smithella sp. | reverse complement strand
CACAGCCCTTCTGCGATTTTTTATTCCATTTCCAAATCTTTGTTGGCCCTTCGGCAGGCTCAGGACAGGCTCATAATTGAGTCAGTCATGGTGAGCTTGTCGAACCACGCCTCGTTGCCTCTGTCCCCCGCTGGCGGGGGTAGGGGGTGGTTGCCGCCGCGGTATCATCATTGATTTGAAAATGGAATTATTTTCCGGACTCAATATATTCCACTATCTTTTCCGCAATTGTCTTAACGGTTATCTTGAATTCTTCTTCGTCTTTATCCAGCAGCGTCATGCGGAAACCGGGCAGTGGTGTAAAAAACGATGTCAGCGGTACTATACAGATGCCTGTTGCCGCCAACAGATAATAAACAAAGCGCTTGTCGTTCTCAATATCCTCGCCAACCAGCTGCTCTATATATTCCCTGATTTCCTTCTGCTCAATATGCAGGATTTGCCGGTTGTTCAGCGCCGACTCATTAAACACGGCCGTCATATAAAACGCACCGTTGGTCTTGTTTACTATTAAATACGGCACATCTTTCAAAATGTCATAGGCGATATTGGACAGTTTATCGTAATGCTGTATACGCTTGCTTAAATATTTCGGATATTCCGGATGACTCATCATCCGTGGGATCGTCATTTGCGGCAAAGTCGTTGAACAGACTTCCGACATCTTCTGTTGAAAAATAGTGTTGATAAAACGGGCGAAGGCAGGGTCTTTATCAGCATTGTATACTTCAATCCAGCCGCAGCGCGAACCCGGCCAGGGAAACTCTTTGGAAATTCCCTTCATGCTGATCGCCGGCACGTCGCCTATAAGATCGGAAATGGGCACCGTCTTTTTCCCGCCGTAAACAATATTAAGATAAGTTTCATCAACAATAAGAAAAAGACCATGATCCCTGGCAATCTGAACCATTTGTTTCAGGGTTTCCACCGGATATACAAATCCCGTCGGATTATCCGGGTTAATCAACAGGATACCCACGATCGATTTGCCGCTTTTCACCTTTTTTTCAATCTCGCAAATATCGGGATACCAGTTACTGTAAGGATTCATCCGGTAGGTATTGGGCGGGAAAGAAGCATGGAGCACTTCCGCCATAAAGTGCGTTGAATAAGTAGGCTCCGGCATAATCACCCGGGCATCAACCTGCAGGGAACTGTAGGAGCGGGCAATTGCATCACCCAGACCGTTAAAGAAAATAATATCATCCGCAGTAATTTGCGTTTTCCCCCTTTTATTTACCAGCTCGGCAAGAAACTCTCTGGTTTCATCGACGCCCTTGGTCGGGCAATAAGCAAACGAACGATTGTCCTTGATGGTGTCAGCAACAACTTCTTTCATCCAGTCGGGAATCTGCTCACCCTTTTCCACGGGATCACCGATGTTTTCCCGGATAATATTTACACCATATTTCCTCAATTTATCGGCAATCAAGATTATATTGCGGATTTCATAAGTAAGCCCGCTACCGCCACGGGCAATTTCAAATCTCATAAATCATCTAACTCCTTAAAAATAGTGGCTGTTTATAATACATTTTCTTTTAATTATCCATGTTTTTTTAAATTACTTAATTTCATTAATTATTCATACCAATTTTCTGAAAGACAAAATACATTTTTCGTGCTATCAACATCAGCCGTTGATATTTAAACTGTAAAAAGGCACAAAATAACCAATTAAAACGAGGCGTGAAATGGACGAAACTAAAAGCTTTGCTCAAATGCTGGATGAATCATACTCTACCCCCAAGCATTTTTCCGTAGGTGAAAAAATTGAAGCGGTGATCGTAAAAATATCTACCGAATGGATTTTTCTTGATCTGGGAGCAAAGAGCGAAGGTTATATAGATAAAAAAGAGTTTATCGATGAAGACGGCAACCTGACGGTAAAGGAAGGTGACAAGATAACCGCCTACTTCATCTCTTCACGTCATGGGGAAAAACTCTTTACCACCAAATTGCTGGCGCGCAAAAGTGTTGATGAGTTTTTACTCAACGCCTACCAAAACCAAATCCCGCTGGAAGCAACCGTAGAA
This sequence comes from Smithella sp., assembly GCA_039679325.1. Taxonomy (GTDB): domain Bacteria; phylum Desulfobacterota; class Syntrophia; order Syntrophales; family Smithellaceae; genus MVRV01. The sequence goes on along the minus strand of JBDKVD010000182.1, from coordinate 13,659 downwards.
AAAGAAATTAAGGGCGGCTTCTTAATCAAAATCGGCGCCGGCACCGGCGGCTTCTGCCCCTACTCTCAAATGGACATAAAAAAAATTGATGATGCCGCCGCATTTGTCGGCAAAAAAATGGAATTCATCCTTATCGAGTATGGAGATAATGGCCGTAAAGTCATCCTTTCCCGCCGGCCGCTTCTGGAAAAAATTGAGCAGGAAAAAATTAAAGTCCTTAAAGAAACGTTGCAAACAGGCATGATTGTCCGTGGAGTAGTAAAAAGCGTCCGTGATTTCGGCGCATTTGTTGATATTGGCGGCGTTCAGGCACTGCTGCCGATATCGGAAATGTCCTGGGGCAGAGTAGAAGACCCCAAGTTGCTTTACACTCCCGGAACAACCATTGAAGCTGTAATCATTAATCTGGACTGGGAACGCAACCGCATCACTTTATCCTTCAAAGATACCCTGCCGGACCCGTGGAATGAGGTAATTGCCAAGTACCGGGAAGGCTCTGCCTACAAGGGCAAAGTATCCCGCCTGACTGATTTCGGCGCATTTATAACCCTGGAAGCCGGTGTGGACGGTCTTCTGCATATTTCCAAACTGGCCCGCGGCAAAAAAATCAAACACGCACGTGACGTATTGACCGGCGGCGCAGATATTGAGGTAAAAATTGAAAAGATCGACCGTGAAAACAAACGGATTTCTCTTGATCTCGTCACGGAAGGCAGTGATTCATCAGCAGTGGAAAGCACGGAAGATTACAAAAGCTACATACCCAAGGCGCCGAAAACAATGGGAACTTTGGGCGATCTTTTAAAAAAATCCGGGAAAAAGCGTTAATTCCAATTTGCATTCCAGCGGCACCTTTGTTGGTCCTTCGGCAGGCTCAGGACAGGCTGAAAGCTTATAGTCAGCCATGGTGAGCTTGTCGAACCACACCTGCGTCGCCTTCTCCTAGCCGCCGCGGTGTCATCTGAAATGCAAAATGGAATAAGTATAGCGGTAGCATAAGGAGCACTCTATTTGAAAAGATTGCGGAAAAAATCTCCTACGCCGCGCATTCCCTTACGAATAGTCTTCACGACGGCATTTTCAGGATGAAGGGGGCAGGTTTCTTTCGGCGCTGTTCCCTGAAGATAAGCCTCACGCAGTTTTTGAGGACATTCATTTGTAGCCAGGAGTCCGGAGTCGGGATCAATTAAAGCGGTTTCAATCCCCTGCGGCACAATTGCGGCATGCGGCGCGGATCGAGAATATAGAGTTCGCATGAAACGCGTCCAAATGCGGAGTGCACCTTTTGCCCCGGTCAATCCCGTATCGGCGCCGGAATCATATCCCACCCAGACGGCGCAGACCACATCGGGAGTATAACCCACAAACCAGGAATCCCGGTTGCCGTTTGTCGTTCCTGTTTTTCCCGATGCCGGAAAGTTAATCCCCATTGCCTTCGATTCTTTGGCCGTACCGCGTGTGAGCACACCTTCCATTGCGTGTCCGGCAAGATATGTCGCTCGCGAGTCAAAAACCCGTTGCTGGTGTACCTTTCGAACCAGGATAGGGTCTTCCGATGCCGTATTAACCGAGTAGAGGGAATACCGTTCAAATCGTATGCCTCCGGAGGCAATCGTCGTGAAGGCGTAGGCAAGCTCCATCGGCGTAACTTCGAAGCTTCCCAGCACCATTGATGGAACAGGTGAAAGAGGGCTTGTGATTCCCGCCGTCCGCGCGGTATTGAGCACTTCCTGAAATCCGATATCATTGGCCAATCGGACGGTAGCAGTATTTACGGAATCCTCGATGGTTTTCCGGATCGTAATCTTTCCGTACGTTTTGCCTTCGAAATTCACCGGCGTCCATATTCCCTCGGGGGTTGGAAGAGAAATCGGTTCACCGGAAACAAGTGTGGAAAGCGTTCTATTCGCCTTCCCCTGCACCGACTGGACAAGCGCCGCAAGAAGAACGAAAGGTTTGAAAGCACTCCCGGGCTGACGTTTCGCATCCACCGCCCTGTTGAAATGGCTCTGTCCGTAGGACCGTCCTCCCACCATCGCCGTCATCGCTCCGGTTGTTGGATTAACGGCTACCAGTGCGGCCTGCAGCGGTTCATCGGCCCGCAGGGCGAATCTATCTATTTCTTCGATTCCCCGGGTAACGGCCTCTTCTGCAGCAGCCTGCTGTATGGAATCTAGGGTCGTATAGTACCGGTAGCCGGTGCGATAGAGTTTTTCACCACCCAGTTCTTCTGCGGTGATCCTCTGAATATAGTCCACAAAGTATGACGACAAGCGGGCGGGGATTTTGCGCTGTTGAAGCTGCACCGGTTTACGGGAGGCCAGTTGAAACTCCTCCTCCCGAATCATATTCAGTTTGCGCATACGCACCAAGACAGCATTGCGCCGTTCTCTGGCCGCGGAACTGTCCCGGATATCGGCGTACCTTCGGGGTGAGCGGATGATTCCGGCAAGCAGCGCCGATTCCTCCAGGGAAAGGTCTTTGGCCGGTTTTGAAAAATAGAATCCGGCCGCTTCTTCAATACCGTAAATTCCCCGAAGCCCCTCCTGTCCGAAATAAATCTTATTGAGGTACATCTCGAGAATCTGCTGCTTCGAAAACCTCATTTCCAGAACAAGAGCCATTTCCAACTCCCGCAGTTTGCGACCGAGTGTTTTCTGCGGGGAGAGGAAAAAGTTTCGGGCAAGTTGCTGCGTGATGGTGGATGCCCCCTGCGCAAACCGACGTTCTTTGAGATTAATCAATAATGCCCGGCCGATGGCAATAACATCTACACCTATATGGGAATAAAAACGCGCATCTTCGGAAGCGACTACCGCTTTTTGCAGGTAAGGGGAAACGGCGGCGAGGGAAACCGGTCGACGGGATTCCATCTGCGGCCCCATGATGCGACCAATCTCCTCCGGTTCCAGGCAGATTGAATCAAGCAGCGAACCATCAGGTGAAAGCAGAGATACAACCCGCCCGGCCTGCACTACAATCTTTACAGCGCCGTTGGGAAAAGATTTTTTTTCGCTTCCATTATTACGGAGGTATATCCGGATAGAATCCCGGGCAATCGAATAAGTACCGGCTTCCGTCGGCTTGCCTTGCATTCTCTTATAGGATAGTTTCTGTAATCGTTCGGTAAAACGCAGATTTTCGAGGTGATCTCCCTTCCGGATATGAGTGGGAGACCCATAAAAGACAGCAGGAGCTTCTCCGGCTTTTTCGGCAACTTCCCGGCCAACTTTGAAATACATGTAGCCGAGATGGGACGCTGCAGCCAGCAGAGCGCCGACGACAAGGAACAACAAGATATATCGCCGGATCAAAGAGCCCTCACCTCGTTTCTCCAAAGCGCAGGTATATCATTCCGGCGAGGCTATTGAATCTTTGGTGATAAAAATCAAACCTCTTATTCCAATTCCAATTACGCACTACCTTTGTTGGCACAGTCTGCCCTGATGCAGGCTGGGAGCGGGGGCGCCGGCTTCCTGTACGTTTGTATAACATTCGACCTGCAGGTTATCAGGCAGGTTCCTGGGCACTTCCTTCTTGCCTATCCGACACAAGCACCAAACAAATAATGCAAATAATACAAATAAAACTATGAAACCTATTATCATCACTTTGCTTTTTTACCTGGAGGATTCCATCATCCCCCGGTCCTGGTTTATTACTGCATTGCTTCCTGAACAATAATCGAGCTCGAACCCGGAGAAACCCGAATCGAGACGTAATCCGTGCTTAGAGACTGGACAACCTCTCAGGATAACCCCAGAAAGAATCACCAACACCGGCCGACTCAACACGATCAGATGACCATATATTTTCTACAGCATTTTCCATTTCATCAAGATGGAATGGTTTGGCAAAACAGATATCCGCACCGGCAGCCTTGAAATCGTTCAAAGCTTGGAAAGATCCACTCATTCCTATAACATAAGTGACCGGAAAATCTGATTTAATGAACCTGCAAAGTTCCGCTCCGCCCATTCGGGGCATTTCTGCGTCCGTGATCACAACATCATAGGAATTATTCCGCAGGAGCTCTGCAGCTTCGATACCGTCCAACGCTTTATCTGTTTCATGGCCTGACAGCTCCAGGAAAGAAGATAGAATGTTTACGATATCTACGCAATCATCTACTATTAATAATTTCATGACAGGCCTCTCCATTTTATTGGTTACATTATCTCCGATACTCCAAGTACCGGCCTTATCCGTCCATCCCGTTTTTTGCTGAAAAATATAATCCTAATTGCACTCACTATTTCCGTAATGAAATCAGCCTTGTTTACATCTGATCTTTTAACGACTTATGCGGCAAGGCCACATGATCCCCTGCTGCAGCCAGGGTTATCATCCAGCAGGTAGAGCCTGATGGAGTTTCCAAAAGGCAGGCCTTGTCTATTTCCAGCCCCGAAAGTTCCAGAAAAGAAGACAACGCATTTACGCTATCCACACAACCATCGGGAATTAATAACTTCATAAAATCCCTCCATCTCTACATACCCACAATTGAATGGATATTATAATTGTTCAACTCTAAAACAAAATTGTCTCACTTATTATACATGAAGGATGAGCAAAGAACATGCCACAACGCATCTTGCGGCGGTAAGGGATTAATATTAATAAAGAATTTTGACATATCAGCTTAAGATATTACCCGGAAGAGGCAAAGCAATGTGTAGGGGTTACCATACGGCAGGAAAAGTTCAATATGGGGAATATGCCGTTAATACTGCAAATATTTGGTGAATGTTTTTTCCTTCAGTCTTTCCGGAAATCCAGGGGATTCAGTTTGTGTTTCTCAAGCATAGCATAAAGATCGGCGCGGTATTTACCGGCCATTTTGGCCGCCTGGCTCACATTGCCTTTACTGATTTTCATCAGTTCCACAAGATAGTTACGCTCAAAATCATTCTTTGATTCCTTGAATGACAGAAAGGCGTTCTCATCCATTTTCGAGTTCGTTATAACGAGCATATCTTCGTTAATTACATCGTCTCTGGCCATTACAGCCGCGCATTCTATGACATTCTCCAATTCCCGGACATTACCGGGCCAGGAATAAACCATGATTTTCTTCAGTGCCTGCGGCGTAATGCTCTTGATTTGCTTATTCATTTTGGCGGCACATTTTCCCAGAAAATATTCGACCAGCAGAGGGATGTCCTCTTTACGTTCTCTCAGAGGAGGTATTCTGATGGGAATCACATGTATCCGGTAAAAAAGATCACTGCGAAAAATGCCTTTTTCCACTTCTTTTTCTATTTCCTTATTGGAGGCGGAAACAATGCGAATGTCAACTTTGACGGGCTTCTGAGCTCCCAGCGGATAGAACTCTTTCTCTTCAATAGCTTTAAGAAGTTTGCCCTGCATGGACAGGGGAATCTCCGATATTTCATCAAGAAAGATCATACCTCCATCAGCCTGTAAAAAAAGGCCTTTTTTATTGGTTACGGCGCCAGTGAATGCCCCTTTTTCAAAACCGAAAAGCTCACTTTCGAGCAGGGTTTCCGGGATTGCCGCACAATTAAGGGAGACAAAAGGCTTATCTTTCCGGTCACTTAATTGATGCAGCGCCCGGGCAATCATCCCTTTTCCCGTGCCGCTCTCGCCGCTGATGAAAACACTGGAATTGGACTGAGCCGCCAGAGCGGTTAAATCAAAAACCTGTTTCATCGCCTCACTGCGGCCTACTATATTATGAATAGTATAATCCTTATTGATAATATTTCGTAGTCTTTTGACCTCCCGGGAGAGATTGGATTTCTCAATGCCGTTTTTAATCTGCAGGAGGAGTTCCCGATGATCGAAGGGCTTTGTTAAATATATATAAGCCCCTTCTTTCATTGCCTCTACGGCACTTTCAATTGTTCCATGGGCGGTAAGGATAATGACGGGAAGATCCTGATCCACCTCGTGGATACTTTTCATCAACTCAATTCCGTTACCACCGGTAAATTTCATATCGAGAAGAGCCAGTTCATACTCATTTTTTACCGCCAGCTCCTTGGCCCCGGCAATATCGGATGCCGTTTCAACATAATATCCTTCTGATTCGAGCCTCATCTTCAGTACTTTTAAAATATTTAAATCGTCATCTACAACTAAGAGCCTGTCCATTACCAACCTCGACAATAATCCTTACAACCAATTTTGACGACCTCGTAAAAAGGCCGGATGCTGCGTTGCGCTTCATCCCCCGCCACTGCGGCGTACGCTAAGTACGCCTCATTCCTCGGCATTCGCGCGCCTTGCCTGCGACCTCGCGTGCCCTTCAGGGTATTTTACGAGGTCGTCTGAGAATTGTAAATTTCACGACTTTTTACGAGTCCATCAATTTTGGCAAAACAGCTATTAAACCTTACCGAAGAATTATTTTCTTCTTCTTTAAATTCATATCAATTTTTTTCATCATTTCCAGCTTCTTTTCGATTTCATCTCTCTGCTGTTCGAGCTTATTTATCTGCTGTTCCAGCTTGTTTATCTCTTTGTGTTGTGCACTTAACCTCCTGTCCCTGTTGGTAATTTCATTGATCAGGGCAATGAATATTTCGCTGTTCTGCCTGTAGCTGCTTTTCGGATATTTATTGACCAGCCGCTGAAAGTATTCCATAGCCGTACGATAGTCTTTGCGCTTATTCTGCGGCAACATGTAAAGAATGCCCGCTTGAAAAAGAGCCCGGTCGCCGGTCGCCGGATAACTTTCGGCAATATTTTCATATTTGTCTGCTGCTGCGTTGTAGTTTCCCTGTCTGGTGAAATGCTCAGCCTGTTCAAAATCCGGCGCGGCGGCCATTTTATTATAATAGTGGGCGCACCCGAATAGTTGTAGAAGCGGAATTATCAGGAAACAGGCAAAGAAAAGGTAAAAATGCTTCCCTCGCCTATCTTGCTTTTTACCCATATTTGGCCTCCATGTGCATTGATAATATACCTGACTATTGCCAGCCCCAGCCCGGTGCCCCGGATGGCCCCTCTGCGGTCGTCGACACGTTTGAATTTATCAAATACCTGCTGCAATACGTCTTCAGGAATACCCATCCCGGTATCTCTTATAGATATTTCCATTGCTCCTTTTTCATCGTCATGAACAGCGGAAACTGTAACTGTACCTCCCGCCGACGTGTATTTCCAGGCGTTGCTTAATAAATTTTCCAGAACTTCTGCAATTCTCTCCACATCCATCTGCAACAAAGGCATATCCTCCGGTATCTGCCTGACAATATTCATCTTTTTATTCTGCAGCAGTGGTGATAGTTTTGTGATGCTTTTTTCTATTACCGGTTTAATATCGGCATGTTGAAAAGAAAAATACATATTCCCGGCTTCCATTCGTGAAAAATCGAGTATCCGGTTTACTGACGATATCAACCTTTCGCATTCTTCCCTCACCATCTTGAATAATTCTTCCTGTTTTTCCGGAAACTTGGCAAATACGCCCTGCTGAAGCATTAACGATGCCTCCCTGATCACCGTCAAAGGAGTGCGTAATTCATGAGACAAATGGCTGATGTGGTCGATTTTCATCTGATCCATTTCTTTTAATCGCCCGCACATCACATTAAAAGCATCGGCCAATTCCCTGATTTCGGGGGGAGAGGATATTTCCAGAGTTTCATCAAAATTTCCGGAGGCAACCTCTTTTGTCCTTTCTCTCAATAACTTTATCGGCAAATTTATTTTTCGCGCATTGATAAAAGTTATAATCAGAACAAGAAAAATAACTATAATACCCGCAATTATACTGACATTGGCAATCTGTACCGCCATATCTCTGGACTGCCGCAGTTTGCTGTGCCTGTCTTCTGCAGAAATATTCGACAGAGTACGCAGCCTCCGGTCAATGTTTCCGGTAATTTCCTCTCTTGCATTCACATAAGCCTGAATGTTTTTTTCCCACACCGGCAAACGGCTTGTGAACACACTTCGTTTCTGGAGCAATGTATTATACTGTCTTTGGAATCTTCCAATGTCCGACACAAGAGTGTTTTTTGTTTCGGTGTCAGCCAAAACCGATAATTCTTTTATTCTTCGGTCAAAATCATTTTTTATCTGTTCGAACTGCCGGAAGTAGTCCGGGTCCCCGGATATAAGATACTTGTCATCGGCAGCAGTCATGCTGTACAAATCATCAAGAGCGTCTTCAACAATTTTGATAACACGGGAATCATGCCTGATTACGGATTCGATCATTCCGTTGAGATTATTCAGGTGAATAATAGTGTATCCACTAATAAGACCTATCAGAAGGATAATAAGAAAATTATTTATAATCAATCTGTTAAAAATCGTAAGCTTCAGTTTCCAATCTCCTGACGGCAACAAACTGCCCGCACTATATTCATTTTTGAGCTAATAAGCAAATGCGGCTTGCTGATTTTTTGCAGGGAAAGCCTCTTATTCCCACCCGATCGGCTCATATCCTTTTTCTTTCAAGCACTTATTGACGAAGGCTTTGTAGACAGGGCTGGGTTGGGAAGCCTTGTAGATTCCATGCACCAGACCGCTTGCAGCGCCGGCCGCAGCGCCGACACCCACGCCTCTGCCCAGGTTACCGGTTACCGCTCCCACGGCGCCGCCAACCACAGCGCCGCCGGCGCCGCCGACGATTGTGCCGCCTACCACTTTTGCTCCCGGATTAGCCTTGACATAAGCCTCCGCCATTTGTGAACACTCTTCAATATCACTTTGTGCCTTGGCTTCTCCCACATTCTTCAAGTGTTCATTCGGGTAGAGAACAGGGCTTTGTGCGGCGCATCCGATCAGAACAAACATTGCCGCAAAACTCAGCATTCTTTTCATGATGTTCTCCTGTCTGTTTTGATAAATACAAAACAAAAGCTCATTTGTGTCAAGCTAAAAGAAGTTGGGCAATAGTCCGCCGGGAGGCGCCTTTAATACCGGGACAATAATGCCTATTCAACAATTTATTGAAAAGTTACAAAATAAACAATGTTCAGACGACAGCGGAAAAGGTCGCAGGCAAGGCGCGCGAATACAGAGGAATCAAGCGTACTTAGGGTACGCTGCAGTGACGAGGGATGAAGCGCAACGCAGCATCCGGCCTTTTTACGCTGTCGTCAATTTTGACTTTACAAAAGCAGTCTATCCTGATTAAAGTCTGGCATAAATATATAATTGGAGTTTTTCATGAGCAGCGCAAACTTACCTGAATATGATTACGATATAATTATTATCGGAGGCGGGCCGGCGGGATTCACCGCGGGTCTGTACGCCGCGCGGGCCGGACTTAAAACACTGCTTCTGGAAGGTGCGGCCACCGTAAGTCAAATTACCATAACCGACATGATCGAAAATTATCCGGGCATACCTGACGGTATAAATGGTTTTGATCTGATGCAGCTTTTTAAAAATCAGGCGCTGAAATTCGGCCTGGAGGTATTATCCAGAGATGCCCTCTCCATATCAAAAGACCGGACGGCAAATTTATGGATCATTAATATCGGAGACAAAACACTAAGCGCTCTCAGCATAATCGCTGCAACGGGAGCACAGTGGCGCAAGTTGGGAGTCCCCGGCGAAACGGAATTTGCCGGAAAAGGTGTTTCTTATTGCGCCACCTGCGACGGGCCTTTCTATCGCAACCTGAATGTTGTTGTGGTCGGCGGCGGTGATTCGGCAATTCAGGAAGCTCTGTTTCTGACTCATTTTGCGGAAAAAGTGAGTGTTATCCATCGTCGTGACCGATTGCGGGCGGCGGGAATTTTGCAGAAAAGAGCATTTGCCGAAAAGAAAATCGAGTTCTTCTGGAATGCCACACTGGCGGAAGTCGTGGGCAACGATCTCGTCGCCGGAGTTAAAATTAAAGATGTAGTATCCGGCGAACTGAAAACAATTAATGCTGACGGAGTTTTCATTTTCGTCGGCCGGATTCCCCATACCGATATCTTTCAAAATATTTTACAGCTCGATGAGGGGGGTTATATCATCACCGATGATAACATGAAGACTTCCGCCGAAGGATTTTTTGCCGCCGGTGATTGCCGGGCCAAACTTTTCCGGCAGGTAGTAACCGCCGCCGGTGATGGAGCGAATGCAGCTTTCAGTGCGGAACTGTATATAGGAAACCTGAAAGGCGAAGCATACTGATGCCAGGCTGAATTCCTGCCTGACTTAGCTGAAAGAAATTTAATTTATGGAAGATTTTATCAATATCTGGCAAAACATACCCGCTCAAATCAGCCCCGTTCTTTTTAGCATCGGGTCATTTCAACTGCGCTATTACAGCCTGATGTATATTATCGCTTTTGCTCTCGTTTATATAATAGTGAGCTTGCGGATCAAGCACGAAAAGTATGAATATACCGCTGAAACTATTCAGGATTATATGGTTTGGGCAATGCTGGGCGTCATATTCGGCGGAAGACTCGGCTATGTCCTGTTTTATAATTTCAGCTATTATTTGCAGCATCCGCTGGAAATAATTTTACCTTTCGATTTTTCCAATGGAATAAAATTTATCGGACTCAGCGGCATGTCCTATCATGGCGGTCTCATCGGCGTTGCCGCCGTTTCGATTTACTTTTGCCTCAAACAAAAAATCAATTTCTGGCGCTTTGCCGACCTTTTTGTTCCGGCCGTGCCTCTAGGTTATACTTTTGGCCGGATCGGCAACTTTATTAACGGCGAGTTATTCGGCCGGGCAACCACAATGCCGTGGGGAATGTATTTCCCGCTTGATCCAATGCAGAAATTGCGTCATCCCTCTCAGCTCTATGAGGCTTTTTTCGAAGGAATAGTTTTATTCGCAATACTTTGGCTGCTCAGAAAAAAGAAGCGTTTTGACGGATATCTTCTGGGAATTTATATCTGCGGCTATGGTTTTGTGCGCTTTATCATTGAATTTTTCCGCGAACCGGATTACCAGCTTGGTTTTGTCTTGGGCTTTTTGAGCATGGGGCAGGTCTTATGTCTGTTGATGATTTTATGCGGCACGGCTATATTTCTGTGGCGCAAAAGAATATCTGCACAAAAATAACTTGCTGTATATGATGGATTCGTAAAAAGTCGCAAAAACAACAATTTTCAGACGGCCTCGTAAAAAGGTCGCAGACAAGGCGCGCAAATCATGAGGAAAGAGGCGTACTTAGCGTACGCCGCAGTGACGAATGATGAAGCGCAACGCAGCATCCGGCCTTTTTACGAGGTTGTCGTATATGGAAAGTTTGAAAAGACCTTATAAAAAAATGCTACGGAGGTGGTTATGAGCAGGAATTTAGTCATCATCGGTGGCGGCGCGGGTGGGGCTTCTACTGCAGCTGAAGCCAAACGTAATGATCCTTCTTTAAATGTAACGATTCTGGAGCGTGGAAAATTTGTTTCGTTTGCGGCCTGCCCGATGCCTTATTACATAGCCGACGAAATAAAAAAGAAAGAAAAATTAATCGCCCGGACACCGGAAGAATTCCGTCAGAATGGAATAGATGTCCGTCTGGAAACGGAAGTTTTAAATGTAAATTACGAAAACAAAACCGTCGAGATCAGGGACAATCCGAAAGTCCCCTTTGATATTTTAGTTATGGCCACAGGGACCAAATCCATTGTTCCCGACATTCCCATTGCGGTGCATGACGGGGTATTTACTTTGAAAAAACTGGATGATGCTTTTAAAATTAAAACATACATTCAGGAGAGGAAATGCCGCAAGGCAATCATCATCGGAGCCGGTTTTATTGCTATGGAAATGTGTGAATCCCTGCAGAAGATCGGTATCCAGACAACAATTTTTCACCGGGGAACACTGCCGGCTAACCGCTGGGATCCGGAATTATCACAATTTATGCTCGATGAAATAAAAGCCAACGGTGTGGAATTTGTACCCCAAATAGAAACAAAGGCTATTGAAAAGGGGAAGGATTTTCCTCTGTGCGCCGTCACTGATCAGGGCAAATGGGAGGCTGACTTGATTTTATTTGCCATTGGTGTTCAGCCGAATGTCGAGCTGGCCCGGATGACCGGGGTGGCTTTGGGCCAGACCGGCGCCATCGCCGTCAACTCCAGACAACAAACATCAAAGGATAATGTTTACTCCGTGGGCGATTGCTGTGAATCTTATCACCGCATCAGCCGGCGGCATGTTAATGTTCCGCTGGGTGATATCGCCAATAAACAGGGGCGGGTCGCCGGGCGCAACATAGGCGGGAACCCGCTGACCTTTCCGGGCATAGTAGGAGCCCAGTCCTTCCGGCTCTTTAATCTGGAAGCGGGGGCAACCGGAATTGATGAAAAAGAAGCAATTCAAAGCAACTATGACCCTGTCGGTATTGTAACATGGGGAAATGCCGTTGCAGCACCAATGGGCTACAAAAAGATCGGCCTGAAGCTTATTGCCGACAAGACTTCCGGAAAACTTCTGGGAGCACAAACTGTCGGATATGCGGGCGCAGTGGGCCGGATCAACACTTTATCCGTCGCTCTCTGGTCGGAAATGAATATAGATGAAATCAGCTATCTGGATTTTGCCTACGCGCCGCCCTACAGCGGCCCCTGGGATATAATTCATAATGCAGCACAGGCTTTGCGCCGGAAAATTTAACATTTGAGGTAAATTAGTAATGACTTGGTGGTGGATATTTTTTGGGGTGTTTATACTGTCAATGCTGGCGCTGGATCTGGGCGTCTTTAACCGGCGGACGCATGTTGTCAAAATCAAAGAATCTCTGTTATGGACGGCGTTCTGGATAACCCTGGCTCTACTGTTCTGCACCGGTGTACACTTTTTTTACGGTCATCAAAAATCAATGGAGTTCCTGGCCGGTTATTTAATCGAATACTCGCTCAGCATCGATAACCTTTTCGTTTTTCTGCTGCTCTTCCGTTACTTTCAGGTACCGCACGAATATGAACATAAAACCCTGTTCTGGGGAATACTCCTGGCGCTGATAACCCGCGGCGCGTTTATTTTTGCCGGTGTGGCGCTGATCAATACATTCCATTGGATAATTTATATTTTCGGCGTTTTTCTTATTTTCACCGGTGTAAAAATGGCTTTCAACGAAGAAACCGAGGTTCATCCGGACAAAAATGTAGCCATCAAACTCCTGCACTCTGTCATTCCCACGACAAAAGAATTTACCGGAGCGAAATTCTTTATTGTTAAACAGGGCAAACGTTTTGCAACACCCATGCTGGCCGTGATGCTGGCACTGGAAACGACCGACATCATATTTGCTATTGATTCCATTCCCGCTGTTCTGGCTATCAGCACCGATCCTTTTATAGTCTATACATCCAATGTCTTCGCCATTTTGGGGCTGCGTTCACTGTTCTTTGCCATCTCCGGTCTGATGACAATGTTTCATCACCTGCATTACGGTCTGGCCGCAATATTGAGCTTCGTCGGCGTCAAAATGCTGATAGCCGATCTTGTCAAGATTCCCACCGGTATTTCTCTCGGAGCTATCGCTGTTATCCTGTCGCTTGCGGTCATTTCTTCGTTTATCTGGCCCGCTGCCGGCAGAGAAGTTGAAGTCGTCGTCGACGCAAATAATGAAGTCGCCGAATAAAATGGAAAATAATTTATCTGTCCCATCGCAGGCCCAGATAAAAAAGTGGACACGTCTTGCCGACGGCAAGTTTCGCCGCGAAGAGGGATTGTTTACAGCAGAAGGCGTCAAGGTCGTAGATGAACTTTTGTCCAGC
>JBDKVD010000181.1:0-2939 GCA_039679325.1 Smithella sp. | reverse complement strand
AATAGTTCATGGGATAACCAATCTTATTGGATATAGCGCAGATGACTTCCCAGTCTGTTTTGGCTTCTCCCGGCGGTTCAATCGCTTTACGTACGCGCTGGACACGCCGTTCCGTGTTGCTGAATGTGCCCTCTTTCTCGGCAAAACTGGCCACAGGCAGGACAACATCAGCCAGTTGAGCAGTTTCAGTCAGGAAAATATCCTGGACAATCATTAAATCCAGTTTCTGGAGCTCTTTTTTCACATGCTGCAGATCGGGATCGGAAAGAAGCGGATTTTCACCCATTACATAAATTGCTTTAATGGCTCCGCTGCCCGCCGCCGCCATCATTTCCATCAGTGTCAGACCCGGTTTTGAGGAAAGTTTCGCACCCCAGGCCGCTTCAAATTTCTTTTGGGCATCTTCACTGGCAACCTGCTGATAAGCCGGGTAAACATTGGGCAGTCCGCCCATGTCGCAGGCTCCCTGAACATTATTCTGGCCGCGCAACGGATTGACGCCGCCGCCTTCAATCCCGACATTGCCGCAAAGCATGGACAGATTGGCTGTACTTTTCACATTATCAGTACCGGAGATATGCTGGGTGATACCCATCGCGTATAGTATACTGGCGCGCTTAGCCTGGGCATACAGCCGCGCCGCCTTCTTCAAATCCTCGGCAGGAATGCCGGATATTTCTTCAACGTATTCCGGCGTGTACTTTTCCACCATCGACTTAAGGGCTTCAAATCCTTCGGTGCGAGAAGCTACATATTCCTTGTCATAGAGATTTTCGGCAATAATCACGTTCATCAGGCCGTTGAAAACCGCGACGTCCGTTCCCGATTTTTGCCTCAGCCAGATGTCGGCGTATTTGACCAGGTCGATTTCCCGCGGGTCGATAACGATGAGTTTTGCGCCGTGCTGTCGAACAGCGCGCTTGATTTTCATGCCGATGACGGGGTGATTTTCCGTCGTGTTGGTTCCTGTTGCCAGAATCAGATCAGTATATTCGATTTCATCGATCGAGTTGGTCATTGCTCCACTACCGAATGTGGCGGCCAGACCGGCCACCGTTACGGAGTGTCAGAGACGGGCGCAGTGGTCGACATTGTTGGTGCCGATACCCGCCCTCATGAATTTTTGGAATAGATAATTTTCTTCATTGGTGCAACGAGCGGAAGAAAGTCCGGCAATGCTGTCCGGGCCGTATGTATTTTTAATGGAGGAGAGTTTGTCCGCTATGAATGTATAAGCCTCATCCCATGAAGCTTCTTTGAGGTCTTCGTTTTTGTTATAACGGATCAGGGGTTTTTTCAAACGATCGGGATGAGATACGAAATCCATACCGAATCTGCCCTTGACACAGAGGCTTCCCTGATTGGGTGTTCCATAGTCGCGGTTGCCCTTAACTTTGACGATTTTATTATCCTTGGTAAAAAGATCCATCTGGCAGCCGACTCCGCAATACGCGCAGGTCGTGCGCACTTTATTCAGTTCCCAGGGTCTGCCGGCAAATCTTGCCTGTTTAAACGTTATGGCGCCGGTGGGACATACCTGGGCGCATTCGCCACAGAAAACACAAGAAGAATTGATATAATCCTCGTCAAAGGCCGGGCCGACTTTAGCTTGTGAACTGCGCATGGAGAAATCCAGCACCTCGTTGACCTGAATCTCATTGCAGGCGCGAACACAGCGTCCGCAAAGAATGCATTTATTGAGGTCGCGGGAAATCATCGTGTTGTTTTCTTCCAGCGCATACTCCGGAGCTTCTATTGCAAAGCGTGGTTTATCAATTTTTAACCAGTAAATCAAATCCTGCAATTCACACTGGCCGTTTTGTTCACAAACAAGACAGTTGTGATCGCCGGATGCCCACATTAACTCAACGATCATTCTCTGGGCATCCCGCACTGCTTTAGTGTTGGTGCGGATAACCATGTTGGGACTTACCGGCATGCAGCAGGAGGCGACAAGCGATCTGGCACCTTCCTGTTCCACGACACAAACACGGCAGGCGCCGACATTGGTCGTTTTTTGATAATGGCAAAGCGTTGGAATGAATATGCCGTTATCGCGGGCGCATTCCAAAATAGTTTGCCCCGGACTAGCCAAAACTTCTTTTCCATCTATTGTAATTTTGATCTTATTTTCCATTTTCTTCTCCATCTGCAAAGACCAGTAGTCAATGCTCTTCGTAAAACCTCATAATATATGTTTAAAAAAACAGCGATAACTTATAGAGGCAGCCGACCCCCTTGTCAATTCTGTCAATTTTGACCTATACCTTTTCTCCATCTCGTTTTTGAAAACGCAGGGCTTAAAGAATACTTGCGTATGAGAGGGAAATATTCTGTTTATTTTATTAGAGAAAATATTTATGGAAATGACCCATTACGAATAGTTATACTTTTTAGTAGTATTTTTTATTTGTTGAAGATGCATATCATGTATGGTATGGGGGAAAAATGTTTGACGATCATTTCAAAAGCATCACTATTCAGCAGATGGAAGCTATTATCTCTCTGGTCGAAGAGGGAAGTTTCAGTCGTGCCGCCAAAAGAATGCTGCTCACCCAACCGGCGCTTACAAAGAACATTAAAAACGCGGAAGATTGTCTTGGCGTAAGGCTTGCAAACAGAAGCACCACGGGTATCTCATTGACTCCGGAAGGGAAAATTATTTACGATTACGCGCGGCGCATGCTTAAACTCAGAAATGAGGCCAAGGAAAAAATCATTGCTCTGAGTAAAAATACCGGGGGCAATATTTATTTGAGCGCCAGCACTATCCCGGCTGACTATATTCTTCCACGCGCATTGAGTTCCTATAGGAAAACAAATCCGGATACCAGAATATACATCAAAACTGCAGACAGTGAAGCAGCTATGAACATGGTTTTGGACAACGAAGTCGAAATCGGTTGCATCGGCAAGAAGCCTCTGAACAATAAACTTGT
>JBDKVD010000180.1:0-3312 GCA_039679325.1 Smithella sp. | reverse complement strand
CGCGTCTTTCATGATTATTTTTAACATTTTGAGCTGCATAATATCGTTGAGGAAGGTGATCATCGCCGCCCGGAAGAGGTAGTCACCCCGATCGAAGCCGGGGCATACATCGGCGATCACACCTTTAAGCGTGAGCATCGCCTTTTGATACATCATGAGGTCGGCGGAAAAAATGATCCCCTGATAGGTGAAGCTCTCAAACAGAGTTTCCAGCGTTGAGAGGACACCTCCCGCCTTTCCGGACATTCCGGCTATCGCCTCGTCAATCAGTTTCATCATAACAGGACGCTGTTCCCTGTCCGACGAAAGCTGCCCTTTTGTCACTACATCCGCCGCCCAGAAAACAACCTGTCTGTTGCCCATGATCAAACCGAGTGAAACGCCGACGAGGCCGAATCGTTCGACGAGCGTCAGCTTCCCCATCGTCCCCCAGTCATAGAAGATTATAGTCGGGTGGTCGCCGTCGAAGGTATAGGCGATATTACCGGCGTGCGGGTCACCGTGAAAGATGGTCTCCTCATTCAAGTCCTGAATCGGCTTCAAGATGCACAGCCGCGTCAACCTCTCCGCCAGAGAACGCTTCTGCCTGTCCGTCAACCCTGCCACATCCGTGATTTTTCTACCTTCAATTCTTGTCATGACCGTCATGGTCGGGGTGGAAACCGGAATTCCGCATGGTATGATGACCGACCGATTCCTGGCATAGTATGATCTTACCCTCTCCATGTTTTTCTGTTCCATAGCGAGGTTGACCTCGTTTTCGAGGAGGTGCTTGACCCGGTCCAGTGTTCCCCGGAAATTGAAGATACCGAGTTCCCAGTCTTTCCTGCGCGAATCCAGAAAATCGGCAAGGCGCTCCAAAAGCGCCAGTTCCCCCGGGAGATTCTTCCTGACCGCAGGTTTAACCAGTTTCAGGACGGCTGTAAAGTGCGTCCCGTCTTCAAGCTCAACGCTTGCGGGAATGACGGCGCACACGCTAGCCTCGGCAAGTATGCGCTTTTCGGGAATGATCCGGCAGGGACGCCGGATGCCGGCAATTTCCTTTTCGAGCACTCTCTTCAACATGCGAAATGTCAGCGTAACGATATTGTCTTCGAGATCGATAAGAACTTTTTTGAATTCCGGATCAATGTCCGGATCTCTACAGATGACCTGGCCGAGTTTCTGGAGTGACGGCATATCCTCAACGAGGGTAAAGAGCCGTCTTCCCGGCGGGGTATCGGAAGCGAGAAAGAGTTGATCGACGATCTTGTTCGCAACTCTCGCGAGGGGGAGCGACGAGATGATGAATATAGTCCCCTCGACGACAGGGGCGTTGAACTTTGCGTAGCGTTCGGGAAGAAGGTCTTCGATCCCTGCGAACATGACGACCGCCGAGACGATTGCGGAGTATTCTCCCTCCGCCTTCGCTTTTTTGAGAAGCTCGATAATGCGCCGCCTGACAACCGCCCGTGACGGTGGCTTCCCAGCGTCCGGCGCCATAACCGCCATAAGCTTTCCCAGAAGCGCCATCTCCCGATTAATCCCGGTATCCGCCATCGCGATTCTCCCTTCATAGAAAATGGGATGCGCCTACCTCTTCAAGCCAGGCACCCACTATTACGCCATCCCCTTTGTATGGTGCAATTCTTTGGGGTGGATTTTTCAAATGCAAACAGAAGAAGCGTTGGAATGAGTATGTGGAAACTATGGTTAATTATTAACACGCCGAAGTGCTTTTCTCAATTTAAAATCATTTTACTCTTGTTAATATTTTGCAGGCTTCTGTGTTAGAATACCTGCCAACTCACGCCATGTCGTGAAGACGTTATCGATATGCGCAACGGATATCAACTGTGGCATGTTTTTGCGAAAGGTTGTCAAATCATGATTGAGATAGACGGAAACTATGGTGAGGGGGGAGGACAGATACTGCGCACCGCCCTCAGCCTTTCCTGCCTTCATCAGATACCCTTCAGAATATCCAATATCAGAAGGAGACGGGAGAAACCGGGCCTCATGCCCCAGCATCTAACCGCAGTCAGAGCAGCGCAAATGATTTCCGACGCTGCGGTAGTTGGTGACTTTAAAGGCTCCACTGATTTATCCTTTTCACCCAATGGCCTGCAGGGGGGAGATATTTTTTATAACATCGGCACCGCAGGCTCCACCTCTCTTGTCTTCCAGACGCTTATTCCCGCTCTTGCCTTCGGCTGTAATCAAAAGAGCACTGTAACCCTCAAGGGTGGAACTCATGTGCCGTTCAGTCCGTCATTTCAGTACCTTAATGAGATATTTGCCCCCATGCTGTCCATGCTGGGAATAAATGTTAAACTCAAGATCATCAACTACGGCTTTTATCCGCGAGGCGGGGGAGAAGTCAGATTGGAGATCCATCCCGTCAAAAAGGTGAAGCCACTTAAACTTTTGGAGAGGGGGATGGTTACGGAATTGACCGGTATTTCCGGGGTCGGCAACCTGCCTCTTTCCATCGCCGAAAGGCAGAAAAATGCGGCATTGGCACACATCGCCGGACGAATAAAACCTTTTACACATCCCATCCGCATAGACGTACGAAATGTTCCCGGGCCTGCACAAGGAACATTTATTTTTCTCAAAATACAGTCAGAGCATTCATCGGCCGGTTTTACCGCTTTGGGGGCGCGTGGCAAGCCGGCAGAGAAGGTAGGGGAAGAGGCGGCAATGGATCTGGTCGGATTTTACACCTGCGGTGCGCCTGTAGACCGGCATCTGGCGGATCAGATCGTTCTGTATCTTTCGCTGTGTGAAGAAGAATCGGAATTTGTTGTATCCGGTATTTCTCAGCATCTGCTGACAAACTTATGGGTAATCAGCCGTTTCCATAATTTTAAATACAGTATTGACGGCGAGGCGGGGCATGTCGGCAGGGTGAAAATAAAAAAACGATAAGCCGGTTTATATTATTATTCTTCAAAACGGCTGATAGTTGTTATTGACACAGGCATTCATATTATCTATAATTTTCATACTCAATGAAGTTCTTATAAGCTCTTTCTGTCTGCATCGTTTCCTTATTACGGATGTTTGTCACCAATAGGGATTTTACCGTTCTGATCTTAAAGAAAAGAAAGGTGGTTAAAGAAAGGAGGAAAAGATGGGAACTTATGTCATGCTTACCAAACTCTCGCCGGAGGCCGTCGCCAAACCCCAGTCATTAACAGATCTCAATGAGGAGATAGAAACCCGCATTAAGAAGGAATGCCCCGATGTCAGGTGGCTGGCCAACTATGCCGTTCTCGGAGGATGCGATTATCTGGACATCTTTGAAGCTCCCGATGCCGATGCGGCTAC
>JBDKVD010000179.1:0-4127 GCA_039679325.1 Smithella sp. | reverse complement strand
GATTCACATCAGACAGATCAAAATATCAGGATAACATCTAAGGTAAATTCATGGCGGATAGAATTGAAGTCGGTTTTAAAGAAGGCATTCGCGACGCGTTGGGCGAAAAGACCAGAAAGCGTATTATCGACAACCTGGCGCTGGCAGTGACAAAAGTTGCAACAATTGAAGTTTATACAATCGCCGGGGGACTGAGCGATTTAGAATTGGGCGAGGTGGCTGCTGGACCGCTTTCCGATCCGGTCATTCAGGAATACTACATTAATCAGCCGCTGGCGAAAAAATTCGACTGGCTCATTGAGGTGGGCTTTCGTCCCGGAGTCACGGACAATGTCGGCAAAACGGCCCGCGAAGCGATCACTCTTCTGCTGGGCGAAAATATTGGTGAACGTAAAGTCAATGTTTATACCTCCCGCCAATATTTAATCAGCGGCAATATTTCTCCGGTGGATGCGGAAAAAATCGCCTCAGGCGTCCTGGCCAATGATCTTATCGAACGCTATCAGGTCGTGGGCTCAGGCGATTTTGATTTTAACCGCGGTATGCCGGCCCATGTGCCGCAGGTTACAGGCAAAGACGAGATACAGGTGGAAGAAATTTCTCTGGCGTCGTTTGATGCGGAGGCGCTGGTTAAAATCAGTCAGGAAAAACTTCTTGCCCTCAATCTGGAAGAGATGCAGGAGATTCAGCGCTATTATCAAAATCCGGACGTGATCAAAAACCGCAAAAAGGCAGGCTTGAACGAAAACATAACGGATGTTGAGCTGGAATGCCTGGCGCAGACCTGGTCGGAGCATTGCAAGCATAAAATATTCAACAGCCGGATTACTTATACTACCTCGCACGCGAAACTCACCATCGATTCGCTTTTTAAAACGTATATCAAAGGCTCCACGGCACAAATCCGCAAACAGAAAGGCAAAAAGGATTTTTGTCTCTCCGTGTTTGTCGATAATGCCGGAGTGATCAAATTCAATGATGATCATAACCTGGTTTTTAAAGTCGAAACACATAATTCTCCTTCGGCGCTTGATCCTTACGGCGGCGCGCTCACGGGAATCGTCGGCGTCAACCGCGATCCTTTCGGCACCGGCATCGGCGCGAAACTGATTTTCAATACCGACGTCTTCTGTTTTGCCTCGCCTTTTTATAAGAAGAAGCTGCCGCCTCGGATTCTGCATCCTCGCCGTATTTACGAAGGCGTGCGGGAAGGCGTTGAACACGGCGGCAACAAAAGCGGCATTCCCACGGTCAACGGGAGCATCGTCTTTGACGACCGCTTCTTAGGAAAACCGCTGGTTTACTGCGGCACAGGCGGCATCATGCCCGCAGAGCTTAACGGCAAGCCGACCCACACCAAAGAAATCGAACCGGGCGACGCCATCATCATGACGGGCGGCCGGATCGGCAAAGACGGAATTCACGGCGCCACTTTCTCGTCGGAAGAGCTGCATGAAGGATCGCCGGTCACGGCGGTGCAAATCGGCGACCCGATCACCCAGAAAAAAATGACGGAATTTCTGCTAATCGCCCGTAATCGGGGGCTGTATCGCGCCCTTACCGACAACGGCGCCGGCGGGCTTTCCTCTTCGGTAGGCGAAATGGCCACTTATTGCGGCGGCTGCCAGATTGACCTGGCCCGCGCTCCCTTAAAATATTCCGGCCTGCAGCCGTGGGAGATTCTTGTTTCCGAAGCCCAGGAACGCATGACGCTGGCGGTTGAGCCCAAAAAAGTTAAGCAATTCATGGCGCTGGCCAAAAAGATGAATGTGGAAGCCACGGTGCTCGGCAAATTCACCGACTCCGGGAAGTTTCATGTACTTTACGGCAAAAAGACTGTTGCTTTCCTCGACATGGAATTTCTGCATGAAGGCGTTCCGCAATTAAAACTGGCTGCCAAATGGAAGCAGCCGAAATATCAGGAACCGGACTTTTCCGAACCGGCAAATTTAAACAAGGCGCTCGCACAGATGTTGACTCGATTAAATATCTGTTCGAAAGAATCCGTCGTGCGTCAGTACGATCATGAAGTGCAGGCAGGCTCCGTAATCAAGCCTCTCGTCGGCGTCGCCAACGACGGGCCGTCGGATGCCGCCGTAATCCGGCCGCTGCTCGATTCCATGGAAGGCGTGGTTGTGGCACATGGTATTTGTCCGCGTTACAGCGATATCGATACATACGCCATGACGGCCTGCGCTATTGATGAAGCCGTGCGCAATGCCGTCGCCGTGGGAGCCGATCTGGATAATCTGGCGGGCTTGGATAACTTCTGCTGGTGCGATCCGGTCCAGTCCGCCAAAACGCCCGACGGCGAATACAAGCTGGCTCAGCTGGTGCGCTCCAATATGGCTATTTTTGATTACACCACCGCCTACGGCGTGCCCTGCATTTCCGGCAAGGACAGCATGAAAAACGACTACTCGATAGGTAAAACCAAGATTTCCATTCCGCCCACGCTGCTTTATTCGGTCATCGGTAAAATTAAAGATGTCCGCAAAGCCGTCACAATGGATGCCAAACGCCCGCAGGATCTGGTTTATATTCTTGGGGAAACCAGAGACGAACTGGGCGGCTCGGAATGGTTTGCCCTGCATAAAGCTGTCGGCAACAAGGTTCCCAGGGTTGACGCTGCAGGCGCTTTAAAGATGTACCGGGCGCTGCATAAGGCAATGGAAGCCGGTCTTGTAGCATCATGCCATGACTGCTCGGACGGCGGCTTGGCTGTCGCCCTCATCGAAACCGCTTTTGCCGGTGGACTGGGGATGAATGTTGATTTGAAAGATGTGCCTTATCGGGGCAAAAAGAGAAACGATTATATTTTGTTTTCCGAGACGGCCAGCCGTTTTGTCGTAACCATTCACCCGAAAGATCAAAACAGGTTTGAAAAAATTCTGGCCGGAAATGTCCTAAGTGAAATCGGCTTTGTCACCGGTGATGAATCGTTTCGGATCACCGGATTAAAAGATCAGTTAATTATTAATGAAAAAATCGGTAAATTGAAAAAAGCTTGGCAGATGCCGCTCGATTTTTAGACAGGAATGAAAATATGAACCGCAAAGTGAAAGCAATTGTATTGACCGGCAACGGCACCAATTGTGAAATGGAAATGGCGCATGCCTGTAAGCTGGCCGGCGCCGATCAAGTCGATATTGTCCACATCAGCGAACTTCTCTACGGAGAAAAACGTTTGTCGAAATACTCTTTTCTGAATCTGCCGGGCGGGTTTCTCGACGGCGACGATCTGGGTTCGGCCAAAGCCGGCGCCAACAGGTTTTTGCATGCACGGATTGACGATGAAAAAGAGATGCTCATCGAAGAGCTGCTGCAATTTATCAATTCCGGCGGCTTGATACTGGGAGTGTGCAACGGATTTCAGCTGATGGTAAAACTGGGACTGCTGCCGGCGCTGGATGGTAATTTCACCAGGCAAAGTTCGACGCTGACCTTCAACGATTCGGGACGTTTTGAAGACCGCTGGGTATATCTTAAAGCCAACAAACAAAGTCCCTGCGTCTTCACCCGCGATATCGAACTGGCTTATTATCCCGTGCGTCATGGGGAAGGGAAATTCGTTGTGGAAAATGAGAGCGTTCTCGAACAACTTGAAAAGAAGAATCTCATCGCGTTTCGATATTGCCTGCCCGATGGTTCTCTCACGATGGATTATCCGGCCAATCCCAATGGTTCAGAGGGCGCGATTGCCGGCATTTGCAACGAAACAGGGCGGCTCTTCGGTTTAATGCCCCATCCCGAAGCCTATCTGCACCGCACCAATCACCCCCGTTGGACGCGCGAAGACCTCGCTGAAGAAGGGCAGGGCGTCATTATTTTCCGCAACGCCGTGAACTTTATTCGCAGCAAAGAATTCTGATGCCAAGTCAAGGTCATTGATGTAAGAAATTATCCCCCTTTCGTAAAGGGGGATGCAGGGGGATTTTTATTACACTTTGTAAAATCTCCCCCCACCCCTCTTTAGAAAAGAGGGGGGCTATAGCGCTTAATACCAATTCTAAATCAAAGCGCTATTTTTGTTGGCTTCGTCGTCGGCTTCCTCAACGTATGTATAATACGCCTCGTCACCTCCTCCTTGCCGCCGCAATATCATCTTTGATTTAGAATTGGTATTA
>JBDKVD010000178.1:0-4882 GCA_039679325.1 Smithella sp. | reverse complement strand
GAATGAGCTCCGCCAGTTCAGCCGTCTCCAGGCTGTTTAATCCTGCGGCCGGTTCGTCCATCAGGATAAGCTGCGGTTCCACGGCCAGCGTACGGGCGATCTCCAGAAGCCGTCCTTTGCCGAAGGGTAGATTGTCGGCCGTGATCCCGGCTTCATCGGCCAGGCCGGTAAATTCCAGCCAGTACATGGCCTTTTCCCTGATCTGTTTCTCTTCTCTGATCTGCCAGGGTAATTTAAAAGCACACGAAATAATGCCGCTTTTGCTTTTGGTATGCAGTCCGACCATCACGTTTTCCAGCACAGTCATTCGTCCGAATAGTTCTACATTTTGAAATGTGCGCACGAGACCGAGCGGGGCCAGCGATTCCGCCGCAAAAAAGGAAATATTTTTTTCGCCCAGATAAACCTCTCCGGACGTCTGTGTGTAGAGGCCGGTGACGATATTAAACAGAGTTGTTTTACCCGCACCATTAGGTCCGATAACGCCGGTTATGGAACCTTTTATTACCTCCAGAGAAACGTCTTCAAGAGCAGTAAGTCCGCCGAACACTTTAGTTATGCCGTTTAGTTTAAGCATGACTTCCGTCCCCGCCTTTTATTTTACTGCGAATAAGATTGGTTACCTGGTTAAAGCCGCTGATCAGACCGCCGGGCATATACATGGTCATGATAACGAGCATCAAACCGTAAACAATAATGTCAAAATCCTGTAAAACCCGCAGGAACTCCGGCATCATGGTTAAAATTGCCGCACCGAGGAAGGAACCGTAAATGCTGCCCAGGCCGCCGATAATCACCATTGTTACCAGTTCTACGGAAAAATTAAACCCGAAAGAAGCCGGAGAAATAAAAGTCATGGTGTGAGCATATAAGCTTCCGGCAATCGCTGAAATCACTGCGGAAACAGTAAATATTTGAACTTTGAGAACCCGGGCGTTGACGCCCATGACCCGCGCCGCCACTTCCGAATCGGCAATAGCCCGGAGCGCCCGGCCGATGCGTGACTGCGACAGATTGATCGATAAGAGCATCGTTATCAATGTAACTATCCAGATCAGATAGTAATTGTGCAGATCGTTGTCGAAAATCAGTGAGCTGATATGAAGGTTGGGTATCCCGGAAAGTCCGGAAGGGCCTCCGGTGACAGAGACTGTTTCATTGAAAACGATGAACATGATGATTCCGAAACCCAGCGTCGCCATCGCCAGGAAATGCCCTTTCAATTTTAAAATGGGGAATCCGATAACGAAGGCCAGTCCGCCATTGGCGCAAGCTGCAACAGCCAGGGCTGACCAGGGATTAAGTTCATACTGGGTTGTCAGCACCCCCGAAACATACGCCCCCAATCCGAAGAAGGCGGCATGGCCCAGCGAAATCTGGCCGGCATAGCCCATCAAAAGATTAAGGGCCACGGCCAGCATGGTGTTGATGCCGATAAACACCAGGACATTCATAAAATAACTGCCCTGGAGGAAAAGCGGCACAACCATCACGGCCAGCGTGAAGATCAGAAACATTACTAGTTCGCGTTTTTCTTTTCTCATATTTCCTGCGTCAACTAAACTCTTTCCGTTTCCTTTGTCGCAAATAGTCCTTCCGGCCGGACAAAGAGAATTAATAATAAAATTATGAAGGCAATGGCGTCTTTATAGCTGGCGGAGATATAGCCAGCGCCGAGTGATTCGAGTAATCCCAGAAGCAAGCCGCCCATGATGGTTCCAAAGCCGCTGCTCATGCCGCCGATAATCACGGCGCAGAAGCCCTTCAACCCCAGCATGACGCCGACGTCGAAAGAAGTCATGGTCAGCGGTGAAATAATAATTCCGGCCATTGAACCGATAGCCGAACTGATGGCAAAAGAAAGAAGAACCATCGTCTTTACATTAATGCCGACGAGGCTCGCCGCCTGACTGTTGTATGCGCAGGCTCGCATGGCTTTACCGGCAATGGTGAAATTGAAAAATATTTTATTGGCGATGATAATCAAAACGGTGATGGCAAAGATCCAGAGATGCTGGGGCAGAATCGTTGCCCCGACAATGTAAAGCGGTTCATTGCCGGAAAAAGCGGGGAGGGCATGGGTGTCTTTTCCCCAGACCACCATAGCGATGCCGCGGATCAGAATACTGGCGCCGATAGTTATGATTACCATGCTCAATGGTTTGGCGTTTTTAAGCGGCCGGATCGCCAGTCTTTCAAAGGCAATGCCGACCATTGTGGAAAAAATAATGGACAAAATAATCGCCGGAATCAGAGGAAGATGGAAAAAAGACAGAAAAAAAATAGTAAACATACCGCCCAGCATGACAAATTCACCCTGGGCAAAATTGATGATTCCGGTGGCGTTATGAATGATGGCAAAGCCAAAACCGATCAACGCATAAATAGCGCCGTTGGAAAGGCCGGATAAAATATATTGAAACAGTTGCTGGGAGTTATCCATTTATTCAGTCGTCGAGCTAATAGTAATTCCCTTTCCAAATCAAGCACTCTCGTTGTTGGCCCTTCGGCAGGCTCAGGACAGGCTTATAATTGAGTCAGTCATGGTGAGCTTGTCGAACCACGCCTCGTTGCCTCTGTCCCCCGCTGGCGGGGGTAGGGGGTGGTTGCCGCCGCGGTATCATCTATGATTTGGAAAGGGAATAAGAGCAACGCAGGCCTGCCGCCGGCGTTGCTCTTTGTTAAAAAATACAATCTTATTTAATCAGTTTCCAGTTGCCTTGCTTAACCTGCACCAGAACAAAAGCGTCACTGGTCAAGCCGGCATGATCCGTCGGCGAAAACGTGAAGGTTCCACCGATGCCGGGTAATTTGCTGGTTTTTTCCAACTGATCGCGAATGGCGGCAGGTGTCTGCGCTCCACGGGCGATGGCATTTTGCAGCAGCATAATGGCGTCATAGGCATGACCGCCGAAATGATCGCCTTCTACTTTATAGTATTTCTTATAATTATTTACATAATTCAGCAGTGTCTTTTTCTGCGGATCACTCTTGGGAAGCTGATTGGCTACTATGACACGGCCTGAGGGCAGAATAATTCCTTCCGCGGCCGGACCTGCCAGTTCGATGAATTTCCTGGAGGAAACACCGTGGCTCATGTATAAGGGCAGTTTAATGCCTAACTGTTTGGCATTTCGGGCTACAACCGCCGGGCCGGGGTTGGTTCCCCAACAGACAATGGCCTGAGCATTGCTGGCGCGGATTTTAGTCAACTGGGCTGTCATGTCCGTATCTTTGGGGCCGTAAGTTTCGTTGGAAACTATTTGTATGCCGAAATCTTTGGCCTTTAAGACCAGCTGTTCTCTTCCGGAAGAACCGAAACCGTCGGAAACGGTCAGAATGGCAATCCTGCTGATTTTCTGCTTTTTCATATAGTCAAATATTCTTAACACCGCCAGGGCGTCGTTTTGAGCAGTTTTAAAAACCCATTTCTTTACGGGTTCTGTAATTTTAACACCAGCGGCACAGGAAATAAGGGGTATCTGCGCTTTTTCCACGACCGGTATTATTGCCATGGTATCGCCGGTTATGCTGGGTCCAATTATAGCGGCAACTTTATCATCTTTAATAAGTTTGTTGGCTCCCTGAACCGCTTTTGTGGCATCGCCCTGGGTATCGATGACGATAAGTTCCAGTTTGCGGCCTTTAATTCCACCGGCCTTATTTATTTCATCCACCATCATTTTGGCTGTGTTGCGTTCCGGCTCACCTAAAAATGATGCCGGTCCGGACACGGAAAGGAGCGCTCCAATTTTAATTGGGGGAGCAGCAAAAGCTGATCCGGCCGTGAAAGACAGAAACAACATTGAAAGAACAATCCAAAAAAGTTTTTTTGACATAAATCCCTCCATTTTTTTAGAAAATTACTTCTTTACCAGCTTCAAAGCAGCAAACTGCCGTCGCCATGCTGTCTGTTACAAACAAAAAGCCACGGTTTCTATCTACCCGTGGCTTTTTTGCAACCTATTTTGAGTTGTCTCAGTGTCGGGTAGATCGATGTCGGGCAGTATAATAATAGTAATTACCATAGCCATAATATTTCCGGCTTAATTTGCTATTCATACTGGAATCGTTTCCGCCGATCACCTGCCACTCAAGACTACTTGATATGTTTAAATAATTGCGTGCAATCGTAAATCACATATATGCCACCATGTCAAACAAAAAAATGAACGGCGTCAAAGCCGTTGATTCCGTTAAAGAAGCGGGGAAGGTCTCTTTATATTCAATTATCATTATTATCTTCAAGAAGTTCTGCGGCGGACGTTACCGGCAGGACTTCCACGGAACGCAACTTATTTTGAATTGTTTTTGATTTTTTCCGGGCATCGTCTACCGAATTGGTTGCCTGCTCCAGCCTCTTATGAACGGCGTCCAGCGTATCTCCGAATTTGCCGAAAGCGGTTTTGACTTCACTGAGCACCTTCCAGACCTCGCCGGAACGTTTCTGAATGGCCAGGCTGCGGAAACCCATTTGCAGACTGTTTAAAAAAGCAGCGAAGGTGGAAGGACCGGACACGACGATATGATAATCCCGCTGCAAAAGCTGAATCAAGGCACTCCGGCGGATTACTTCGGCATACAGTCCTTCGGAGGGCAAAAACATAATCCCGAAATCAGTTGTTCGAGGTGGAGCCAGATACTTTTGGGAGATGTCCCTGGCCGCCTTTTTAATGGCGGCTTCCAATTGTCTGGCCGCATCATCCGTAGCCGCGGTATCGGCTTTTTCCTGGGCGTCAAGGAGCCGCGAATAATCTTCCACCGGGAATTTGGCATCTACCGGAATCAACACATGATCGGAGAGCAAATCCCCGTGGCCGGGAAGTTTAATGGCAAATTCCACAAGTTCACTGCCGTGTTCGTGTATCTTGACGTTTTTGGC
>JBDKVD010000177.1:0-5141 GCA_039679325.1 Smithella sp. | reverse complement strand
ATTCCCTCTGCATCTTCCGGCCTAAAATATCCGACCTCGAAATTTTCCTTTGCTGTTCCCGGATTACCCGGCCGATTTTCTTCCATCTGTTTCAAACTCCTTTCGATTAATGGTATGTACTCTATGTTTCAGCCTAAGCCTTTCGCTGAATGCGTGTCAATAGCACAACGAGGAACAGGGAAACAAGAATAAATCCGGCGCTAATGAAGAAAAGAATATCAAATCCGGCGCCGAATGCAATGATAATTCCACCCACATAGGGCATGATAAAATAACCCGCATCCATTGTGAACAGGGTCAGATTGGTGTTCAGTCCGCGCAGAGGCACAGGTGAGGCCGAAAAAAGCAGGGAATTCAGCAGGGGCAGAATAATTCCCACGCAAAACCCGAACAAACCGGCGAGCAGATAGAAGGACAGGCGCGTGCCGGCATGGGGAAGCAAAACGAGACACAGGATCAGTAAAACGAGACCTGCCTGAAATGCATACAGTTTATTGGTCTTGTCGAAGATCAGGCTGCCAAAGGCGCGTACGGAAATCATCGTTACCATGGATATGGTGAAAAAGGGGCCCATATCGCCGATAGCGGTCTGCAAAGAAAGATCCTTAATAAAGTAAAAGACGGTGGCGTGAGCAAGGTAAACCAGGAAAGCTGCGCCCAGCAGCAACACGACGGGACGCTGCCGGAAATTCTCCCGGATTTCGGTAAGGTGCGGACGGCGTGCGAGTGCTGCATCCATATTACCTAAAACATTATTGAGTCGTTTTTTCAGGGCAAAAAGGAGAAGAATCGACACAACGGAAAAAATGGAAACGCCCGCATAGATTACCGCCTCGCTGGCCACGTGGGGAAGCAGGGTCTCGGCCAAGGTCGGAATCACCGCGTAGGGAATCATCATGGAGATGCTGACGATGCTGAATCCCTGTCCGCTTTTTTCCTGGGGAATGAACTGGACGACCAGAGCGATGACCGCCGATGTAAGCAGAACAAAGGCGGCGCCGTGAAAGATGCGCAGCACTACCATTGCCGGCACAGTCAATGCCCAGAGGTATGAACACGAGACTATGATTATGAGAATAAGTGATGCCATTAGAACGGCTACGGCATTGCGGGTGGAAATCCAGGGGATCACGAAAAGACGTAAGATAAACGCCGCCATGGCTTCCAGACCGACCAGGAATCCCCGCCAGGACACCGGGATGCCAATGGTGCCCAGATAATGATAGAAGCTGTAAAATACGGAAACG
Organism: Smithella sp.; assembly: GCA_039679325.1. Taxonomy (GTDB): domain Bacteria; phylum Desulfobacterota; class Syntrophia; order Syntrophales; family Smithellaceae; genus MVRV01. The sequence goes on along the minus strand of JBDKVD010000177.1, from coordinate 3,894 downwards.
TTGGCGAATGCCGCGACCAGGATCAGGCAAAGGGCAAGAAATTCGAAAGAGAACAGCTTCGGGGATTTGGGCATGTCACGCAAGGATATTCTCTTTCAATGCAGGATTTTTTTCAGTGCACCGACAAAGGCCTCCATGGCCTCCATCTGCGCCAGAGTGATGCGGATGTGATTGGGATAGCGAAAACCGGTCATAGGCCGGATCATCACTCCTTCATGCATGAGTTTCCGGTAAGCTAAGGTATCACTTCCCGGCAGCCGGACAATGAGGAAATTACCTTCTCCGACAATGAGGAAAAGTCCCATGCGGGAGAGTTCCTCACGAAGAAACGCCTTGCTTTCCCTAATCAGATTCCGGGTGCGCTGGATGTGCTGCGTGTCGTCTTTCAGAGCCGCCCGGGCGGTTTCCTGGGCAAGGCCGTTTACGGAATAGACAACGCAGGTTCGGCGGATCATGTCGACGACGTTCAGATCGCCCGCCAGGTAGCCGATGCGCAGCCCCGCCAGCCCGTACATCTTGGAAAATGTCCTAAAGACAACAACATTCGGATAAAGGCCTATGAACTCGATCCCGTTCGGGAAATCTGCCGCTTCGACAAATTCAAAGTAGGCCTCGTCGATAACTACGATCTGCTTTCCGTCCACGGTGTCGAGAAAATTCGTGAGGGTGTCCTTTGACCAGTATGTCCCCGTGGGATTGTTCGGATTGCAGACAAAGATGATCTTGGTGTGCTCGTCAACAGCGGCGAGCATCGCCTGATCGTCAAAGCCTTCCCGGATAAGGGGGATGACTTTGGCCTCGATTCCGGAAAAAGTAGCCACCCACTCGTACACGGCAAAGGTCTTGTCCGCCGTGATGATGTTGTCTCCTTTTTCACAAAAGGCCTTGATGACGAATGATATAACTTCGTTCGCACCATTGCCGACAATAATCTGATCCGGATCGATATTATGCAGTGCGGCAATTTCATGGCGCAGGCAGTAAGAATCGCCGCTGGGATATATTGCGCCTTGGGGAGGAGGGAAGCGCCTGATTACTTCCTGGGCTCCGGGTGGCGGTCCCAGCGGATTTTCGTTGTTATTCAGGCGGAAGAGTCTGTCGCATCCATAGAGCTTCATGAGCTCCGCATCGGGTTTGCTGGGTATATAGGGCTCAAATTCCCGGACACAGGCAGGAACAAGGATATCAAAATCTGGTTTCATCATTATACTCGAATATCACAATATCGGACTTTCCGGCAAACGGCAGAATGATGCCCGGTTCAAATTGATAGTTCAGGAGAATGGGAATAAGCTCCGCCTGCCAGGGAATGCCCAGATCCAGCTCAAAATGGAGATTAAGAAAACCGTCATTGCGCAGAAAACGGATATGTCTTCCAATGTTGGCTGCATAATCATTGCCCGGCCAGAGCGGGCGCAGCGTAACAGCCCGCCTGTCCCGATGAACTTCCGCTGAAAAAAGCGAAGCGCCGGAGCGGGTTTCGCCCATATCGCGGATTGTCCTTATTTCCCTGGCCAGAGCAAGTCTGCGGTATTCACTCTTCAGGTAAATCGTAAAATCGCCGCATGACCATACCTCAAAGCCGGGGTCTTCATGAAGCAGCCGGTAAAAGGAAAACTCATCAATGGGGGCTTTACCCTCTTCACGATAACGAAGAGAACCGAGTTTCTCAAAATTGTTCCGGAGTGATTTCGGAAGCCCGGAGATACTGAGCAGACCCAGCGCTTTAGTGCGGGCGATTTTGCTGAGGCAGGCTTCCAGCAGCGTCTCGCAGATCATTTTTCCCTGTTCTTTGCAGAAGCAATAAGGACCGAAACACTGCACATTCTTTTCCGTACGATAACAGAACAAGACGCCGCCGACGATTTCCTTTTTCGTGTTCAGAGCCACAATGGCGCTGTATTCCCCCGAGGCAACCATGTCCACAAGCTTGCCGGGATAGGTAAGGAAGGCCGGCCTGTGCGCCGCATCATAAAATTGCGCAGTAAGAACTGCAAAGAACTTCAAACGCTCGGCATCAGGTATTTCCGTAAATATCTTGTCAGCTGATTGCGGCAATTCCAGTTTTTCCGAATATGCCGGATAGGCCTTCTCTTTGGTAATTGTCAGGCAAATCCGGTTATTCTTTTCGACGGTGACGTCGAGGTGATCGACGGAACGCGAGGCGATTAAAAGACCCATCGCGTCCAGATCAGGTTCCCGATCCGGTGTTATGGTTGAAGCTATATTGAGGCCGCTTAAATTCAGCTCCACGGCGGAAAAACGGAAAAGGACACGGGTATAATAAAATCCGTTAAAACATTGCACTTCCAGCGCTTTGCCCGGACATACAAAATTAGAAAGATACAGGAAAATTTCTTCCGTCGCCAAACAGAGCCTCAGATATTCCTCTTTCTTCATTCCGAAGACAATTGCCGCCGACTCCACAAACCCCGTTACAACAGGCATGTAAGGAGCACTGGCGGTAATTGCCAAAGTCAAGGTGCGCGTTTTATCCGTATCCATAGAAGATGTTCCCTTTGTGGTTTAGCACTTATGCCAGCGCTTATAAAGCAAAGCTCATCCATAGTCAAACGCATTTCCACGGGCTTTGAAGGAGTTGCTGCCCAAATCTTTTTGCCTCTTTACCGGAAGCTTTTTTGACGAATTCCAAGGCTTTTGAGATCTGAAGATTGTGCATATATGACGGCCTCGTAAAAAGGCCGTTGCGAAATTGCATGTTTTGCGACTTTTTACGAGCACATCATATATGACAGATTTTCCAAATTCGGCTATTGAAGCAGGGATGGCGACTCATGCCGGTTGGGAAACATAGTCCTGACTCAGCAATTTTTCATGCTGCACCATCAAGCACCGGTTTTGGACAACACAAATTCCCGCCGCCCGCGCCTTTTGGGCAGATTCGTTGTGGGATAACCCCAGTTGCATCCAGACAGCTCCCGCCCTGATTCCGATAGCCTCGTCTACAATCCCGGGAATTGCCTCCACGGCACGAAAGATATCTACAATATCAACCGGTTCGGGAATTGACGAGAGATTGGGGTAGCATTTCTCCTGCATAATTTCGGTTATGTCCGGATTGACCGGAATAATCCGGTAGCCTTTTGACTTAAGATAGGCGGCCACTATGTGGCTGTAACGGTCGGGCTTGTCGGAAAGCCCCACAACAGCGATAGTTCGGGAGCTCTTGAGTAATTCCAGCAGCTCTTTTGGCGAAGGATTGTCTGCGGAAGCGTCACTGCGGTTATCAGAATTTGTTTTTTCTTCATTATTTTTCATCTGCTCGTATTTCCTTATGAAGTGATATTTAAAAGAGAGGTGCCAATGTTATCCCTGAATGTTTTGATGTGCGAGGAGTTAATTTTGTTATAAAAATGATTTGCTGCTAAGAGAGAGAATGTTGCTGTTATGTCAATTCGTGGCCAACGATATTCCATCTTTCCAGCTTTTCAAAAGCATCTTGAGCCGACTTCTTGAGGTGATTAATTCGAACAGGTTTGACAAAAAAATCGCCAAAACCGGCAGCACGACACTCCAGGAGACCATAAATATTATTGTAGCCGGTAATTGCATGAATAATGCAAATCTGATTTTCTATTCTTATTTTCTTGCAGAGTTCAATACCACTGATGCCCGGAAGCTTAATGTCCAGGAACATGACCATAACACTTTCATGCTGCAGTATTTTCAGCGCCTCTTCGCCGCTTTCGGCCGTAAGTACCTTGTAACCGGCAGACTGGAAAACTTCACTTAGCAAATCAAGAATCAGAACTTCATCGTCCACAACCAGAATTTTTTTCTCGTTCATGATAAACACCAACTCAGTCTATTTATTGTCATTGCCGGAGCAATTGTTGATGTCTATAATTCGGCCGAATCCCGCGTAATCTTGAG
>JBDKVD010000176.1:0-8796 GCA_039679325.1 Smithella sp. | reverse complement strand
CCGACGAGGAAACGCAAGAAAGTATTGCAATGCTGAATGAAGCTATTCCGGTCTTGGAACGGTCAATAGCCAAGACTGATGTGGGACATAGAGAGTTTCGTCAGTTTCTTAAAAAACGACGAGCCCTCGTAGATGAACTGATAAAGCGTCTGGAGAAATAAATGCGGTTTGCCTTCATTCAAATAAGAATAATACGTTGGATGTGTGCAGGGGGCGATAAAAAGCCCCCTGGCCGAAGAACGATCAGTTAGAGCAGGATTTGATCATCAGTCGTGCCGTGGTGGAAATACTCGTACAGATAAATCGAAGTTGCAGGTATATTAAAAAAATATATATTGCCATAATATAAAAAAAGGGTCGGATTATATTTACGGAGGATGGATGTTTAAAAAGAAAACGGATTCGGTGAGATAGAGAGGCGAAATCTCTCCGGATCCAAAAATATGAAAGAGATTTCTCCTCTCGATTAATTTATTGTTAATCAGGTATTTATCATGAAATGGAGAAATCATTATGAACGATAGAAGCTGGAAAACATTTTTTAAAGACGAAGCACCGCGCTACCTTGATAACTGCTTCACAAAAAATACGGAGTATGAAGTAGGATTCATCATTAACGAGCTTAATCTTAACGACGGAGACCATATCTTCGATATCGGATGCGGTACCGGGCGGCACTCGCTGGGGCTTGCTGCAAAAAATATGAAAGTTACCGGGATAGACCTCTCTCCCGATATGCTCGCTATTGCAAGGGAAAAGGCCGGAAAGGCAAAACTCGATGTGGAGTTTATCGAAGGCGACGCATCAAAGGTAAGGCTGGAAAAGACTTTCGATCACGCAATATGTGTCTGCGAGGGAGCCTTCGGCCTGTATGAGAAAGGCGAGGAGCCCATAGGCTTTCATCTCGGCATTCTAAGGAATGTGAATTGCATGCTTAAACCAGGTGCGAGACTTTTAATGACCGTTCTAAATGGTTATAAAAAGATAAGAGAGCATTCCGATGAAGATGTCGCGAGGGGAATATTCGACCCGGTTACATTGACAACCGTATGCGAAATGAAGCTTAGCGACGGCACAAAGGTATCGCTCTGCGAGAAGGGATTCTTGCCGGATGAGCTTGAGCGCATGCTTGGCGAGTCGGGTTTCAGGATGCTGGCTATCTGGGGAGGAACGGCTGGAGCATGGAACAAGGAGCCCCTCAAACTTGATGAGTATGAAATAATGGTAATAGCGGAAAAAAACAAAGTTTAGAAATTGCCTTATTATAAAGGCCGTCAAAATGACGGCCTTTATTTTATGGAAGCACATCAACCATATGAATTATTATGGTGTGATTACACCATCTGAATTGACCGTATACGTCGTTGTACCACTTGAATGAACTGCGGTCATTGACAAAGTGCCTATCCCCCCGGCAGTAACAGTTGGAGTTACCCCGGAAGAAGTATTATACCCATAGCTTGCCAAAATAGCGGTTGTAACAGTTCCGGACGGGCTAGCGGTAAAGAATGCCTGTGCTGTAGTGAACATGTGTTTGATATCAGATCTTGCGGTTGCATTAAAGCCCCGTACTTTGTAAATATTAAACTGCGGAATGGCGATAGCAGCCAGAATACCAATAATTCCAATGACGATCATCAGTTCAATCAGTGTAAAACCTTTTTGTCCACTTTTACGAAAAATTTTTGACATCTGTGCTTTTCCCTATAATAATATTTCGATATTGATTTTTTGAACTTATTTAGCAACATACATGCCATGCAAAATCAAATAATCCATCATTTTCAACATAAATATTCGTAATATAAAGTAAAGTTTGTCACTTCCTCTTTACAACATCAATTAGAAAAAACGACCTTTTTCTATATTTTCAAGTTATTTTCACCATAATATGGGGTGTGATCCACACCCAATCCTTTGTCCCTTAAATTGGCGTACTGGTTCCTGCCAACCACTTTAATATATTTTGTCCAATCTGAGGAATGCAGCCCAAGATATAATTTTAATTCAAATTCGGTAAGATGATGCACGAACACGAAGTGACTTTTTGTTTTTGGATCATTCATCCCCAGCAATCTTCCTCTCTGGTACCGTATGAAATCCAGGAGGAATCTTTCGGAGGTAAAGGAGAATCGGGATGTCTGGCGGCATATTCCTTTTGCGCCTTTATTATGGCTTCATCCTCGTTTAGCGCATAGACAACCAGATGAAACAATTCTTTTGTTTCTCCGGTCTCTGACAAGTTAAGAAGCTCGACTTTGTATCGCATAGCGGTTATATCTGGACATGGCCGATAAAGCTGTTTTTTTTACATGGCCTGCTTCAAGCCGAGGTTCTCGATGTATTGCTTCACGCATCCTATGGTTGAGATGAACATTTTGGAGCCGGTCAGCGCAGTGAAGGCGTCATTTCTATTGCCGCAAAGATCGGCAAAGACCGGCCCGATGATCACTGCCGGTTCAGGTGCACTTGGTTTCTGGTGCAAGGCGTTGACGTATGTTTCCAAACGATCCTTAAGAATCTGGAAATAATCAAAGGACTGGCTGACGAACAATCCATATGTTTCGGACAGATTTTTTGAAAATTCCTGAATTGTGCGCCAATAGGCAGCGCCGATCAGATCCTTTTGCGCGTAATTTTCCAGGTAATAGGAAATGGACCAGCCCACGCTGATGATTTTCAGGATTTGCAGTTCGTACTCAACGGCGTTGCGCTTGATGTCAGCGGCCTCATGAAGACCGGCCATCAGCAACTTGATGTCTTCTCGGTCCACAGCAAAATTGAAGAGGTCTTCTGCTGCCTGCTCAATGACGGATTTTGTTTCAGATGACTTTTCCATAATGGAATCCCCTTACACGGAAAATTAATTTTCATCAACACGTTAATTTAACGGCATAGAAATTTCGCTTCACCGGATTAACAAGGCAGTCATGATGAACTCGTAAAAAGTCGTGAAATTAACAATTCTCAGACGACCTCGTAAAAAGGTTGCAGGCAAGGCGCGCGAATACCGAGGAATGAGGCGTGCTTAGCGTACGCCGCAGTGACGAGGGATGAAGCGCAACGCAGCATCCGGCCTTTTTACGAGGTCGTCAGTCATTATACTTTCAGAACCATGGTGATGCCGGACATGATTTGATTAATAAATTTATTCCCAACGGAGATAAAAAAACCCGCTGATCTTAGCGGGTTTCGTGTTGATATCATCGCGGGGCAGTTTGTTTCAGCTTTATCGTACGGTTAGCAGCACGAACGCCCCAATTGAGCAAATAAAGTAAATATTGCTGAATTTACTACTTTTTTATTGTCACCGTCTAGCGCTTCAACGGTTTTATGAATTCCACCAGTCTTCCTTCGATAAATTCCAACGACTTTAGGAAGGGAATCAACTGGTCGTCCTGGCTGCGCACCATTGCGTGAATCGAATCCAGGCCGCGTTTTTTGCAGCACTCTGTAAAAAACTGCATTAACTTTGAGCCGATGTGATGATGAAGATATTCGGGGTCCACTCCGATGTTTTGCACTAGGGCAATATCCGCTGCATCATAGGATGAAGTTGACGTTTGACCGAGAAGGAATCCGAGAATCTTCCCCTCAGCTTCCGCTACCACACTCATTGTCAGTTCACCCCCCAACGGCGAAAAATCATAAGTAAACGCCCGGTTTTTACCGGTAATTTTATGGTCGATGGATAGTACTTCTTCAATATCTCCCTCCGTCATACTGCGAATATTAACCTGGAGTTCCTGTCGTGGCGCGGCTTTTTCTTCCATGATGCTGACTCCTTTCCTGCAAATATTTTATTAATATCATTCTGATGATAATTGGTTAATTTTATAAAGAGTTACATTATTTATAATTAAATATAAGACTAATATCTTTTTGTGTCAATGAGTTATGTGAGCGATTTTTGGCCGTAAGCTATATTGTTGCGCTGGATTGCCTTTATTAAGAAAATACTTTTGTCTTGTGTTCTGATGTGCCATCATTTATAAATTTTCAAATAATATTAAATTACATTAAAAATATTCCGGTACGTGGAGGTGCAGTCAATGTTCAGGAAAACCCTTACCCCCAGAATTTCCGAACTGAACGGAGCGCGGCATATAGGACACTATGTAATACCCGTCTGGCTGGAGGAAGGTTACATCGAGATGATCAAGTTAGTTAATCCCGAACTTAATTGGGAAACTGAGACGACTTTGTTTCTGGTCAACATGAACATTGATTATATTCGGGAGATGAATTTAGGCAAAGATGTTGAGGTTGTAACAGGAATAAAGAAGATCGGTAAGACCAGCCTTGTTTTGGATCAGAAAATATTTCAGGGAGGGGAATTATGTGCGAGAGGGGCTTCTACTTTCGTTAATTTTCAGCATAGCACCAAAAAAACTACGACTTTCCCTCCGGCTTTTCTTGAAAAACTAAAAGAACATATGATGGAGGATTGAGATCGCACAAAACCGCCGGTTTGCTCTCCGCATCAAGCGCTGTTTTTGCCGGCCGGGATTCATTTATCCGCCGGTCATGCCTGCTTTTTCTTTCGGGAAAAAGGAATTCTGCCGGCCGGTGATCATATCCCGCCTTATATCGATCCGAGTTTTTGTCCGGATCTCAATGATAAAATCTTTTGGCCGTTGCAAGGCTGTCCGGAATCTCCCTATCTCATCGAAAAGCTGCCGATAAAGGTCATTCATCCCGGACACGGCAATTATTTAATCAAAATTGAGAAGTTTTTATGTTGTAATCTATATCTTCTTGGTATAAGAGCGTCACTTAATTTTTTTGCAGAGGAAGACAAGATGAAAAATCAATCCGGGGAAAATCAGGAACTGCGGGAAGAAATATCCATCTTAAAAAAGAAAATTCAGGATTTGGAACACTTGGTATCCGAATGTGAAAAGGCCCGGGAGGAATCCGGTATCGTCAAGAACCGCCTTTCCATGGCTGAGATTATTTCCCGTTCCGGCAATTGGGAGTTCGATCTGAAATCAAAGCGGGTATTTGCATCGGATGGGGCGCGCAGGATATACGGTCTTGGCAAAGCAGAATGGACTATTCCTCAAGTGCAAAAGCTACCGCTCCCGACATACCGGGCCATGCTTGACAAGGCATTAAGGGGCCTGATTGAAGAAAACCGTCCGTATAATGTAGAGTTCAGAATAAGACGCCCCGATACGGCTGAGATTGTCGATATCCACTCTGTGGCCGAATATGACAGCCAAAACCAAGTGGTGTTCGGCATTATCCGTGATATTACCGACTACAAAAAGGTCGAAACCCAACGGGGAGAAGCTATCGAAGCGCTGGGCAAAAGCGAATCGTTGAGTAGAGCTATTACTGATTCAGCGCAGGAGGCAATACTGATGATGAATCCCGCCGGCTGCATTTCCTTTTGGAATCCCGCCGCGGAAAAAATTTTTGGTTACACAAGCGAGGAGGCTCTCGGCAGTAATCTGCATCAAATGCTTTCCCCCAATCGCTTTTTTGAAGCGAGTCAGAAAGGATTCGAACGATTCAAAACAACCGGCGAGGGTGAAGCCGTGAACAAGATAATCGAGCTTCAGGCCAGGAGGAAAGATGGCAAAGAAATCCCGGTTGAACTGTCGCTTTCCTCTCTTCATCTTGAAGATGGCTGGCATGCCCTGGGTATTATGCGTGATATTACCGCCCGTAAGCGGGCGGAGGAAAAACTGTATGATTCCCGAAGGAGCCTGGAGCAAATTATCGAGTTTCTTCCCGATGCCATCCTGGCCATAAATCAGAAAGGGAAAGTAATTGCCTGGAACCGGGCCATTGAAATCATGTCCGGTGTCAGTAAGGAAGACATGCTCGGGAAGGGTGACTACGAATATGCACTGCCCTTTTATGGAGAAAGAAGACCCCTGCTTATTGATTATGCCGTTCATCCTGATAAAACAAATATGGAAAAGTACTATGCGGATATTCAGATGGTGGGAGACATACTTATTGGTGAATCCTTTGCTCCCAATGTGGCGCCCGCCGGTATTCACCAGTATGCGACAGCAACCGTTTTTCGCGACGATGAGGGCGAGGTTATTGCAGCTATAGAGTGCATCCACGATATTACAGAACGCAAAGATTTGGCGGAAAGGTTAAAACGCGCGGAAAAGATGGAAGCACTGGGCGCCCTTGCCGGCGGTGTCGCCCATGATCTCAATAATGTTCTCGGGGTATTAGTCGGTTATTCGGAACTGCTTGCGGATCAACTGCCCGTGGATACTCTTTTAAGAAGATACGCCGATAATATCCTTAAATCCAGCATCAGAGGAGCGGCCATTATTCAGGATTTGCTCACCCTGGCCAGAAGGGGTGTAGCGGTTGCGAAATTGGTTAATCTAAACAAACTTGTCGGCGATTATTTCAAGACTCCGGAGTTTGGAAAACTGAAGGAAGATCACCCGGATGTTATAATTTCAACCGAGCTCGAAGATGGACTCCTGAATATTAAAGGATCGCCGGTACATTTAGGCAAGACAATCATGAACCTTGTTTCCAATGCTTTAGAAGCAATATCAGGCAGGGGAGAAGTGATTGTGCGAACAGAGAACCGTTACCTGGATCATCCCGTCAAGGGCTATGACGAAATGAAGGACGGAGACTATGCCGTCCTTACGGTTTCCGACACGGGCAGCGGGATTTCTCCTGAAAATATGAGTAAGATATTTGAACCTTTCTATACAAAGAAAGTTATGGGCAGAAGCGGCACAGGATTGGGGTTGGCTGTTGTCTGGGGAACAGTAAAGGATCACAATGGTTACATTGACGTGCAGAGTGAACCGGGTGAAGAAACCGTTTTTACTCTCTACTTACCCGCAACGAGAGAGGAAATGGGAAAAGTTGAGAAAGCCGTCTCTCCTGCTAATTATATGGGCAAGGGGCAGTCCATTCTGGTGGTGGATGACGTAAGGGAGCAGCGCGAATTAGCCATGAATATGTTGGGAAAACTTGGATATCAGGTTTCAGCCGTTACCGGTGGAGAAGAAGCAATAGAATATCTTAAAAGCAGGCAGGCCGATCTTATCGTTCTGGATATGATCATGGAGCCGGGGATGGATGGACTGGAGACCTATCGAAAAATTGCCAAAGTGAATCCAAAGCAGAAGACCATCATCGTCAGCGGTTTTTCAGAAAACGAACGGGTTAAAAATGCTCAGGAAATAGGCGCCGGGGCTTTTGTCCGGAAACCCTATATTCTGGAGAAGATAGGTCTTGCGGTTAAAAACGAACTGGAAAGAAGATAAACACGAGCAGTTTATTCAAATCTAAACGGTAGGGAAGAGTTTCTAAATCCGCCCTACCGCCTGTGTAATTCCATTTCTAAATCAATGATGATATCGCGGCTAAACCACTGTACTGGTCGTACTTGTTTGCGTATTCATACCCGTCAGATTTGTTAATATCTGCAGGAAACTTTGCAGGAGACGATTATATTCGGATGAAGTAGTGCTCGTATCGGATGTCGATGCAGTCGAACTGCTTGAGCTGTCTGTTGACCCGGCATCCTGCAAGTCTTGTAATAATTGTGAAAAAGAATCCGTAGCGCTAGTCAAATCTCCGGCCGAGAGGGCTTCTCCCAGCGCTTTAAGATCGCTGTCCAGAACACTTGAGTTGCTTGTCGAGTTTGTTGATGTTACCGAATCAGTGCCTGAGAACATGCCCGCATCGGGTGGAGGTGGAGGATGACCTTGCATATGCTGCATGATATTTGCCAGGATGCTCTGAGCTCCTGTAAGATCTCCTGACGAAATGGCATTTCCTAAATCGCTCATATCCCTGGCCAGCGGGTTGGAAGCGGCACCGGTACCGGATGTTGATGATGTTGAAGCGCTTGTGTCATCCGTTGCACTTACGGCCTGAATATCCTGCAGCAACTGTGAATAAGAAGTTTGAGCTGTGGAAAGGTTGCCCGATTCCAAAGCCTGCAGAAGTATATTAAAATCGGCGCCAATCGTATTTGAATTGTTATCGCTTAATCCGTCCGTTGCTGAGATATCAAAACCGGTTGATTGACTGTTTGACAATAAATTATTTTGGTTGCTTGACGATTGGAAAAGATCGTACATTAAATTGTTTAATGAAATTCCTGATACTGACATAATACCCTCCTTCATGATGGACCAAATCGAAAGTAATGCAGTTGCATTATTTTCTTTATTACAACTTGCCGCAATCAACTCCGAAAGAATTTATTCACGAAGACGAGATGACATGGGCAATTTCCGAAACTACTCACCGGTCATAATGATCATTCTCCTTTCTTGTTTTATTAACTGCGACTTTAATATTGGAACAGCAACGGCCGTGCCTCGGGTAAGAGCAAGCTGAAAAATGAGCATGAATTAACAATTATTTACAATGCGTTGATGGATTTTTCCCATTAAATGTATATTATTTGTCACCTTATATTAATAATTATAAATTTTCTTATTTCTTCCATATTTGAGCCATATTTATGTGATCTTTTTATTGTGAAACGAAAGGGGAACAGACGTCGCAAAGAAAAGAGGGAAAGAAAGTAGTGTGAATAATTGTAGCAACGCAGCTTTACATTGCTTAACAAAATGCCGGAAATTAAACAGATGTATAAATGTCTGGAAACGGCAAATATTGCCGCTTTTATAATTATGGGGCGAAAATCTTGCCCGAGTCAAAACAACCATGGAACAGCTGAATGAAAGCATTCTTATAATAGATGATGATCTGACATTATGTGAACTGTTGGTTGAATATCTCACTGCGAAAGGTTTTATGGTCGAACTTGCGCATAATGGT
>JBDKVD010000175.1:0-4600 GCA_039679325.1 Smithella sp. | reverse complement strand
ACTCTTTTCTCTGCGTGTGGCTTCATGAGTTGATAATTTGGCAAATCCCACAATGCTTTCAGCATGCTCATAGTGAGTCTGGGCAAGGTCTGCAATTTCCTTCCTCAGTGTCGCAAGGAGACTCAGCAGCTCAGCTTTGTCACCTTCTTTGACCGCTTCGTTCTGCTTCAGCTTCTCTTCAATCTTGTCAAGATCATCCTGAATCATATCCTTCCACCTCTATTCGCCTTCATTCCAAATGTCTCCCGAACTTCTCCGCCCATGTAAAAATAATACGATGGGTAGTCTTGTATGTCAATGCAAAACTGGCTATAAAATGTGAGGCGTGGATGTTTGTTGCCGGGTATGTATTGCCTTCCGTAAAATCTCCCCTAACCCCTCTTTAGAAAAGAGGGGAGCTGTGGTGCTTAAGTCAATGACATTTCAACAAAAGTTGCGATGCATGAAAATCTTGACAATGTCCGGCTTATTCACTAATTTACCAAACAGTCTAAGAAAGGAAGCGGGAAATGGCGGGAAAAGTAAATACAAAACATGAAGCATGGGCAAAAATAATCAAGGCAATGGCGCATCCCACCCGGCTTTTTATTATTGATGGACTCGTAAAAAGTCATAAAAGTGGACATTTACAGACGATCTCGTAAAATACCCTAAAGGGCACGCGAGACCGCAGGCAAGGCGCACGAATACCGAGGAATGAGGAGTACTTAGCGTACGCCGCAGTGACGAAGGATGAAGTGCAACGCAGCATCCGGCCTTTTTACGAGACCGTCATTATTGAAGAGCTTAACAAAGGTGAGCGCTGCATGGGAGAGCTTACAGAAATGATCGGCGCGGACACCTCGACCGTATCCAAACACTTGAGTGTTTGGAAAAATGCAGGGCTGGTGTTCGATGAAAAAAGGGCAAATTCCATTTATTATAATTTACGCTGTCCCTGTGTTATTGATTTTATTGGTTGCGTGGAAGAGGTGTTGTCGGCCAATGCAAGGGAACATAACAATGTTTTAAAGTGCTGTAAAAAATAAAACGGAGGAGATTATGAAAATTGAAATCTTAGGAGTGGGTTGTGCCAAATGCCATAAGCTGGAAGAGGATGTCTGGGATGCGGTTCATGAACTTGGCGTTGAAGCGTTAATCGTCAGTGTTCAGGATATTAAGAAAATTATGGAATATGGCGTAATGACCACTCCTGCTCTGGTTGTGGATGGCGAAGTTAAGATGGCGGGAAAAAATCCGACTAAGGATGAGATAAAAAAATGGCTGGCGGGAGATAAGGACATTAAAACTGAGCAGTTATCCGGGGGATGCTCCGGATGCGGCAAATGCTGAACGGATAATTTGCAGATAATGAAGACACGAAGGGAAATGAGCCGCCTCAGAGGCGAGTGTGAAAGCGGCCCGCAAGGCTGCCGGCGCAGGCTTTAATTATCTCTGGAAAATCGTTTTCGTGGAAACCACAGCGGCGGGAAAAAACTGGGACAAAGCACACTGAAGGAGGGTGTTGCAATGTACCGGTTTTTTTGTTGTCCGGTAAAACCGGTACAAGTTTTTGAACAGCCCCGATGATATCAGAAAAATATGCTTTGCCTTGTTAATTTGTCAAATTTTTTACTACGGCTCGGAAAGTACGTTTCATAAGCAGCATTGCATATCATGTAATTCCAATTCTAAATCAATGATGATATCGCGGCGGCTAGGAGGAGGCGACGAGGCGTATTATACTATACATACGTTGAGGAAGCCGACGACCCGGCATGCGCCAGGCAAGCTGTAGCCAACAAAGATAGCGCTTGATTTAGAAATGGAATAAGTTCCAGATCAAATATTTTCCAATGGATTCAAATTTATCAACCCTGTAAAACCTTCGGCTATTACCGCTTAATCCTTAATCGGTCCCCGTTTTAATGTTCTCTATGGCAAAAGAATCTTGACAATGTCTGGCTTATTGGCTAATTTACCAAATAGTCTAAGAAAGGAAGCGGGAAATGGCGGGAAAAGTAAATACAAAACATGAAGCATGGGCAAAAATAATCAAGGCAATGGCGCATCCCACCCGGTTGTTTATCATCGAAGAGCTCCATAAAGGTGAACGCTGTGTGGGAGAGCTTACGGAAATGATCGGCGCGGACACCTCTACCGTATCCAAACACTTGAGTGTTTTGAAAAATGCAGGGCTGGTGTTCGATGAAAAAAGGGCAAATTCCATTTATTATAAATTGCGCTGTCCCTGTATCATTGATTTTATGGGTTGCGTAGAAGAGGTGTTGTCGGCCAATGCCAGGGAACATAATGATATTTTGAAGTGTTGCAGAAAATAAAGAGGAACAGGTTATGAAAATAGAAATTTTGGGTGTTGGTTGCGCCAAATGCCATAAACTGGAAGAAATGGTTCGGGAAATCGTCAAGGCGGAAGGGATTAACGCAAGTATTTCCAAAGTTGAGGATATAAAAAAAATCATGGGCTACGGTGTGATGATGACACCGGCGCTGGTGATCAATGACGAAGTTAAGGCAGTGGGTAAAATACCTTCGGAAAGCGAGATCAAAGGCTGGATTGGCGTCAAATAGAATTCAATAATGGAGGTCCAATATGGATGTAAAGCAAATTGCCCGACAGATGATTGTTTTCCATAAAACCATGTTCGATAATAACTTCCAAACCATGAAGAGCTTCTATGAGCAGACGGAAAGAGTGCTAAATAAGTTGTGTGAAAATTCACCTGTTATTCAAGAAGAAGGCAAGAAAGCGGTTTCTTATTGGATGAAGACCTTTGAAAAAGGCTACGCAGATTTTAAACGAATTACTGATGAAAACTTCAAGAAGGTTGAGAATTATTTTGAAGGAAAGAATGGGCCGAAATCTTAAATTCAGTTTGTTCAGGCAGGATACTGATTTGTTAATTCAATATTAAGGAGATTATTGCACATGAAACTGCGCACAAAGGTGTTAATCATAGCCGTTTTATTTTTGACAGCCTATGCTGTTCGTACGTTTGTGGTGGATTATCGCTATAAGGCGGATAGTTTTTCCGGCACGGCTGAGGCAAGACAATTAACAGACGGTAAATCGGGAAAAGCGGTTATTCCTTTAGTCACCTTTGTCGAGATCGGTGCGGCCAGGTGCATTCCCTGTAAGGCCATGCAGCCGATCATGAAAGAAGTGGAAGAAGAATACAAAGGTCAGGTTCAGGTTGTTTTTCATGATGTCTGGACGTCCAAGGGAAGAGCTGATGCTGAGAAATACAATATCAGGATAATTCCTACGCAGGTTTTTCTGGATAAAAACGGCAGGGAATATTTCCGGCATGAAGGATATTTTCCCAAAGCGGATGTGGTCAGGGTTATCAAAATGCAGGGAGTTAAGTAAATGATTGTTGACCTGTTCACCCGGCTTGCCCATGCACTCACCCAATCTCCCGAAATCGCTATCGGGGCTGCCTTTACTTGGGGAATGCTGTCGGTAATCCTTTCGCCCTGCCATATTGCGTGCATTCCTCTGATTATCGGTTTTATTGACGGCCAGGGAAACATCAGCACGGGGCGGGCATTTGGTCTGTCGTCGCTCTTCGGTTTGGGCATTTTGATTACGATTGGCGTTATCGGGCTTATTACCGGCTTGATGGGCAGAATGGTCGGCGATATAGGCGGCTACGGCAGCTATTTCGTGGCGATCATTTTCTTTGCTGTCGGTCTGAACTTGCTGGGTGTTTTGCCGCTCCCTTTTATGGAGGGCGGCGCGAATCCAAATTATAAAAGAAAAGGATTTCTGGCGGCTTTCATTCTGGGGCTTTTATTCGGCATTGCCCTGGGGCCTTGCACCTTTGCTTATATGGCCACGATGCTGGGTATTGTCTTCAGCATTGCCTCTACTCAAATTGCTTTTGCGCTTGCGCTTCTTCTGGCTTACGGCATCGGACACTGCGCAGTTCTTGTTATTGCCGGCACTTTTACGGAAGTGGTTGAGCATTATCTTCACTGGAGTGAAAAATCAAAGGGTGCGATTATTTTGAAGAAGATATGTGGTGTGCTGGTGATATTGGGTGGCGTTTATTTAATTGTGCTAAATTTTATTTGATTGGGGAGGATTTATGTCTGAACATGTTGCCAGTAAGTTGTCATTTTTGGATCGCTTTCTGACTCTGTGGATTTTTGCAGCTATGATTCTGGGTGTAGGACTTGGTTATTTCATACCCGGTGTTGAAGCCTTCATTAATTCGTTTCAGGTGGGCACAACCAATATCCCTATTGCCGTAGGGCTTATCTTGATGATGTATCCGCCGTTTGCCAAAGTGAAATATGAGGACTTGCCGCAGGTTTTTCGTAACGGAAAAATCCTGGGACTATCGCTTGTGCAAAACTGGCTGATCGGGCCGGTCTTAATGTTTATCCTGGCGATTGTGTTTTTGCCTGATAAGCCCGAATACATGGTGGGGCTAATCATGATCGGTCTGGCGCGCTGCATTGCGATGGTGATTGTCTGGAACGAACTGGCGAAAGGCAATACGGAATATGCAGCAGGCCTTGTTGCTTTCAACAGCATATTTCAGGTTCTTTTTTACAGCGTTTTTGCCTGGTTTTTCATCACCGTGCTGCCGCC
>JBDKVD010000174.1:0-6509 GCA_039679325.1 Smithella sp. | reverse complement strand
TCCTTTGCTTTAGTAAAGCATTCTCTTTGATTAGTTCCTGATGCTCTTTGGACAAGTCATGCATTTGATGTATCTCTCTTCGTTTAACTAAAAATAGACGTATTTTACCAATATACAAATTATACTTAACAAGTCTTGACGATTACCGGATAACGGCACCACTGGCAAAACGCAGCATATCTTCGCCCTGGTTCGTCACCTAAAATCCTTGTCTCATGAACGGGCGATAAAGAGGGTCGCCGATAAGAACCTGCTGCCATGACCAGAAAGGATTTGCCAGGCCAAAGCATTCCGCGAGCGTTATTTTGCCCTGGAGAAGGCAGCCGAAGAAGATTTCAGGCGAGGGAAATGACTGGAGATAAGGCTCCATCACAGGGCCCAGCGTTGCAGCAACACCTTTTTCGAGCATAACCTTACACCATACCGTACTTTTGGGCGCTTTAAGAGTGGCGCATTCGGAGCTGGCTACATGGTAGCCCACTGCTCCTTTGGCCCAGGTGAAGGCGTCAATATACTGTGCACGACTATACCATCCGCAGTAAAGGGCGGCCCCGGGCGCTTCCCCGGCGGCAAAGAGTTTCGCCTGGTCATTGAGAACTACAGGAAGTTTTTGGCTCTTTTGGACCATGTGGGCTGTGTTGTGGATTGCCCGGTCATACAATTGATAAGCCGACAGCTTTCTGTTTTTGTCCCGCAGGTCTTTTTCGGGCCACCGGGCATCGAAATAAGCTTTGCCCGGAAGTCCCTGCTCTTCAGCATAAATACTGTCGTCTATGATGCGGCGGACAATGGAAGGTGCCGGTCCATCCAGACGGCTTACCAGGATGACCAGCTGCGGCATATCCTTTATTTGCTTGCCATGAAAGCCGACAAAATACTTATTGGGTAGCCATCCTTCTAATTTATATGTTTTTTCTCTAACCAGGGCGAGTTCGGAATCGACAGAGGCGCCCCAGTTGGTCTTGGAAAGCTGCTGAATCTTGTTCCTCAGGTCCGTCAACTGGCTTTGAAACTCTTTCGCTTCCACCGTTTGCTTACTGCCGGTCAATTTCCCCTGTTCAGTTCTTTCCTTCAGAGAGGTCTGCAGTTTTCTGAGATCGAAACTCTCCGTAATGGTCGGGGGCGGGGGAAGAACACGCAGGGGCATACCGTACATGAGGGTGATACATTTGAATCGTTTTCCTTCCGGATCATTTTCCGTTAAAAATTTTCTTACAGGGAGGGCTATTTGCTGATCGTAGTCGTTCCTTCCTACCAGTTCCTTGGCGGTGGTCCTGACTATAAGCAGGTTATCTTTGGGAACATTACGCTTCAACATATAGTAGCGGGCAAGTTCCGCACTTTCCGGAACGGCGCTGTTGGCTACAATGAGAAGTTCATTTGCCGCAAGTGCATGACCGACGGTGCGGCAGGAAAAAAAAATCATGATGGACGAAAAAAAGATCAAAAAGATGAAGCGAAACTTGTTCATTGCACCCGCCTGTCTGCCGTTAGGCCGAAGCCGTAAAATATTATGGCAAGAATAAAAAATTGATTTTTGATGAGAACTTGCTTCTCTGAGGATAGAGTATAGGAAAATCGAAGCCTTATGTCAACGGGTTGTTGCCCCGATTAAATATGGCCCGATGGGAAGTTTTAAATATCATTGCTCCGGGTAACATCGCTCATGAAAATCTACGCGCTTTCATTGCGTATTTGATGACCTGCTCAATTTCCTTGACGGAATGGCCTGTTTTGTTGATGTAAACCCGGCAAAGATCGAGTATAATAATTAATTTGGTACAGTGAAGTGAAAAAGAAAAGGAGTAAAAATTATTTTGATTTTCCATAAAAATCAATTTTGTGCACGCCGCTGGACGATCCTGATTTTGGCGGTTCTTTGTGCCCTGCTTTTTGCCTCGGCAGCTTTCGCCCAGGGGAACATCGCTACTTATCCTCTGTTGCCTGCGGGCAGTTCGTCTATCCGGGTCTTCGACAGACAGGGGCAGTTTGTAGGCCGGATTTTGCCGGCGAAGCGCTACTGGGTCGGCATTAACCAGATTCCGGACTTCCTGCAAAAAGCTCTCATCGCCGTTGAGGATGCCCGCTTCTATGAGCACGGCGGAATTGATATGCGCGGAATTGCCCGGGCGCTGGTGAAGGATGTCATGAAAAGACGAATGGCCGAAGGAGGTTCCACTATCACCCAGCAGCTCATTAAAAACAAATATTCCATGAATGAGAAGACCATCCAGCGAAAGGTCAAAGAAGGAATGCTGGCCATGGAATACGAAAAGAAATACACGAAAAAACAGATTCTGGAGATGTACTTCAACGAAATCTATTTTGGAAATGGGACGTGGGGCATCGCCCAGGCAGCCCGCTTTTATTTTGACAAGAATCCTCAGGAATTGAATGAGATCGAATGCGTTCTTTTGGCTGCCACTCCCAAGGCACCGAATCGTTACAATCCGGCGGGCAACCCGACTGATGTCGTCAAAAGGAAAAATCTGATTTTAAATCGCATGGCTGAGTTGAAAATGATTACAGCCCGGCAGGAAAAAAGACTCCGGTCTCGACGTTACGCCGTTATAAAAGCGGGACAGGCGCCATACTATCTGGCTCATGTGCGTTATAAACTGATGGAACAATACGGGGCGGGGATTATCGAACAGGGCGGACTGGATGTCATCACCGGTATGGATTTACCGATGCAGCGACTGGCCGAGAAGGCCCTGGAGGAAGGCGTCCGGCGCATCTCCCCCCAGCTTCAGGGAGCTTTGCTGGCTATCGATCTAAATACGGGGGATGTTCTGGCGGCCGTGGGAGGGATCGATTTCATTCAAAATCCGTATGATCGGGCATTTTTTGCCAGACGGCAGCCCGGTTCAGCGATCAAACCCCTGATTTATGCGGCGGCCATGGAACACGGGTATACGGCGAGCGATGTCTTCAATGACGATCCGGTAGTCTACAACCGGGGAAGCAATGAACAGTGGACTCCTCACAACTACGAGAAAAAGCTCTATGGAGAGCTGAGTCTCCGACAGGCCCTGGCCCATTCCAATAATGTTATTGCCGTAAAACTTCTCGATGCCATGGGTATTCCCTATTTTGTTGAATTTGCCAACAGGATGGGACTGCCGCTGCGTACGTCTAACGATCTTTCCCTTGCCCTTGGCTCCGAGGAAGTCACCCTGCATGACCTGGTCTCGGTCTATACCCCCTTGGCAAATGGCGGTCTGCGTCCTCAATCCCGGACCATAATCCGCACCTATGATCGCCGGAGCCAGGCCTTGAAGGAAACGCCTCCGGCAAACACCGCCGTGCTTTCTCCTGCCGCTGCTTTTGTGACGACGCAGATGATGAAGGATGTTCTTACTTACGGCACAGCCAAAAGCCTGAAAAGTTTCAGCATGAAACGACCTGCTGCCGGAAAGACGGGCACGACCGATGATTACCGGGATGCCTGGTTCATCGGCTATACGCCCCAGGTTATTGCCGGCGTCTGGGTTGGTTACGACAAACCCAGACCGGGAGGACCGGGTTTTACGGGCGGGGCTGTCTGCGCTCCGATCTGGAAACGCTTCATGACTGACGCACTGGCGGGAAAACCGGTTATCGACTTTCCCAAGCCGGACACGGTTGTATCCGTTTTAATAGATCCCACGACAAAACAGGTGGCGACGCCCGACTGCCCCGTCAAGCTGGAAGAATTCTACATAAAGGATACCGAGCCCACACAACCATGCGAAAAACACGGCCAGGTCAATCCCGAACCCGCCGCATTGCCTCCTTTGCAGCAATGACGAATGATGGTCTCGTAAAAGGCCGGATGCCAAGTAAATCCGGCGTACTTAGCGTACGCCGCATTCCTCATTATTCGCGCTCCTTGCCTGCGGTCTCGCGTGCCCTTTAGGGTATTTTACGAGATCGTCTGTAAATGTCTACTTTTATGACTTTTTACGAGTCCATCACGCATCAGAGAAAAATATTCTTGGGCAGGAAACTCAGGAGGACACTCAATCTCGTATCTTTAGACTGATCTTTCTTTAGCACGGATTCGGTCCGATACCTTCTTTCCCATGGATCAGCTGAGTCAGAGTCCAGTTGACCGGTGTCGGAATGCCCTTCTCTTTGCCGAGGCGGACGATAGCGCCGTTCAAGGCCTCAATCTCCGTTTTTTTACCGTTTTTTAAGTCCTGTAACGTCGAAGGGTGATGGGCGTAAGTTGGCGGAAGTAGCTCTTCATATAAGACCTTTTCATAAGCTGCGGCATCGGGAAATCCCAGGTCGATCTTGCATTCCTTTGCCACTGCCAGTACTTCGGTAATAATAGAATGGATTATATTACGTGTTGCTTCAAATTCACCTAGTTTGCCGTAGCAGCTATCGAGCAATGCCGCGGGGGCGTTCAGGCAACAGTTGTAAAGCACCTTTTTCCAGATAAACTTCTCTATTTCGCCGGTGGTTATTGTTGCAATGCCTGCATCATTAATTATTGCGGCTATTCTTGTTACTTTTTCGACCGGGACATCCGGGGAGACTGCGCCCAGCGCCACTTTATCGGCAGAGGCGGTGATGTTGAAGTGGCCCGGCTTAAGAAGCACGACTCCAAAGATGACGCGAGCGCCGATAGTGCGCTCTTTTCCGGCAAGGCGGGCAATTGTCTCAATGTTGCCGAGTCCGTTCTGCAGCGAGATGATCATTGTTTCGGAGCCGATCAGCGGCAGGAGTTGTTTTACAGTTTCTTCCGTATCAAAAGACTTTGTTGACAGTAAAACAAGGTCGAAGTTTGCTGCACTTATTTCCTTAACAGAGGTAAAGCACTTGATGTTGCGCACAAAATGCTCGCCCCAGATGCCGCTGATTCTAAGTCCATCCTTTTTGATTGCCCGGATATACTGCTCGCGGCCAATGAAAGAGACGTCGTGACCATTCTCTGCGAGGAACCCGCCGAAGACGCTGCCGATAGCGCCCGCCCCCATTATTAAAATCTTCATCTGTTACCTTCCGTATCTGTTATTTCCAATTATTTAAAATTCGCCGTAGGACAAGTTAACGTAAAATTGACTGGATTGTCAATGGGGCAGTCAAGACACTTACGCCTCTCCCGGTTATTGCTGAGATTCCATTATCGGCTTTACGGTATAATTTTCGATTCGGAAAAGGAATCCGGCAGCCAACAAGGCGAGGCTATGAAAGCTTACGGTGAAGAAACGAAAGAATCGCCTCTGTGAACACGTCGTTGCGGTCACCGGCGATCATGTGGGCGGCCTCCTGAACATCAATGTACTCGGCGCCGGGCACGATTTGGCGAAAGGCTTTCGCCCCTTCTTCGCTAACTATTTCACTCATCCGGCCGCGGACGAGCATCATCGGTGCGTCGATTGCCCGCGCAGCCCGCTCGAAACGCTCGGGATTGTATGACTCATCGCCAATCCTGCCCTCCATGAAAGCGGGATCCCAGTGCCAATGATACCGTCCGTCGGGGCTGAGTCGCAGATTCTTAGCCAGACCGCTGGTATCGGTTGGACGCGGGCGGTACGGTAAAAACTTCGCAATAGTATCGGCTGCTTCTTCCAGCGATGTGAAGCCGTCAGGGCGAGAGCACATGAATTCGATAATGCGGTCCCGGCCGTCAAGTTCTATCCGGGGTGCTATATCGACCAGAATCAATGCCGCGCAGGCAGCACGCGGTTCCTCTCCGATCGCTATCAGGGATGTCAAACCGCCAAGTGAAGCGCCGACCAGAGTGGCAGGCCGTCCGATAAGGTTGATTACTGATCGTATGTCATTCGCGTAGGCGTCGATGGAATAATCGCCGTCAGGCGCCCAGGCGCTGTGGCCGTGGCCGCGAAGATCCAGGTTGATTACAAGAAAGCCGGCCTTGCCGAGGGTGGTCATAGTGGCCCCCCAGGAATACCTGGTTTGACCGCCGCCATGGAGAAGCAGGACAGGCTGACCGCTCCAATCTCCGTAAATATCAGCAGCCAGTTCCATGGAATTTCCAACTCGAAAACGCACAGCCATTTCTTATCTCCCCGGAATCGTTTTTATTGATCTCGCTGTTTGAGATTGATACTTTTTTAGAAGTTTTACGTCCATACTTTATTTTGGAAACAAGTTCGAGGTAAAGCAGAATAGCATCGGTGATCATGTACACCTGCAACTGCCTGAATTTCGGACAGTTGCAGGTGGATGATTATAGATGGGAAAAATTATTTGTTCTTGAAACCTTCAAATTTTGTTTTTTCAACAAATGCCTTCATTGATCCTCTCTGGTCTTCCGTTTCAATGCAGACAGCAAAGTTCTTCACTTCAATGGCGACGGCCTTGTCGATGTCTACCTGCAATCCTTCGTTGATTGCCTTCTTCGATGCACGCACAGCAATCGGAGCCATCTTGGCAATCTTTTCAGCCAGTTTCTGGGCTGCGGGCATCAGCTCTTCGTATTTGTAAACGTAAGTAACCAAACCTAATTTAAGAGCTTCTTCTGCTTTAATAACGTTTGTTGTGTAAATCATTTC
>JBDKVD010000173.1:0-4455 GCA_039679325.1 Smithella sp. | reverse complement strand
ACAATATTTTTGGCCTCCTGGAGTGTCGTGCTGCCGGCTTTGACGATTTTTTTGTCAAACCTGTTCGAATGAATTTACTCAAAAAGGCAGCGCAAGATGCTTTTGAAAAGCTGGAAAGATGGGATATTGTTGGCCACGAATTGACATAACGGCGGTACTCTATCCTAAATTACGAATGGTATAAGGAGCTTTTCAACAGCTTCTTTTAAGAACTCAATTCCATATAGTTTTGTATAATACGCATCATTGCAGCGGAATTTTTCCTCGCGCCGGAAGTGATTTCCTTCAAGCTCAAAGGTTCTTCCAGTAATCCATTTCCAAAATTATCAACGGAACAGGCGGAAGCATAAGGCAAACCTAATTCCAGCGCAACTACGGCCTCGCTGGCCATGGTCATCCCGACTATGTCGGCGAAATTAGCCATCATGCGTATTTCTGCTCGAGTCTCCAGGCGTGGTCCGGTGGTTTGCCAGTAAATCCCTTTTTCGACAACCGGGATTTGGCAATTATTCGCCGCCCTGATCAGCTTTTGCCGCACATTCTCATTCAAGGAGGGAACAACGTGGACGGCTTTATTTTGATGAATGGTGGGAATTGCCGTAAGTGTAATAAAATCATCAGGAATGACAATCATACCGGGGCGTAAATCGATTTTTAAAGAGCCCGTAGAGTTTACTGCCACTACTTCCGATACGCCAAGGTCTTTCAGGGCTTTTAAATTGGCGCGGTGGTTAATCAGGTGGGGCGGAATGTGTTCATGTGGATCATTGCCGTGCCGGGGAATCAAGGCGATTTTATCTGTAACCAGGGCGCATGATTTACCATAATCATTGCTTAGAGTTAATGTTTTGTGATCCTTCAGTAAATCACTTTTTCCCACAACTATTGTTCCGGAAATGATCCCCAGAATACCCATTATTTCCTCTTGTGTTAGAGATATGTTGTTTTGTCGATTACAGCACCCGGTCTTCCATTGACCGGTTGTGACTGAGATTGGTGGTTTAATATAAAACAAACGACTATTTAGCAATCAAAAAGTGCCGTTAAATAGCAATTGACATTTCTTGAGGCATTATGACATAAAACTTCGTAATAAAAAAAAGGGAGGATGCCTGTTATGGATAGTCAATATGTAACTGCCGCCACCGATGATAATTTTGATGCAGAAGTACTGAAAAGCAGTAAACCGGTACTGGTTGACTTTTGGGCGCCCTGGTGCGGTCCTTGCAGAGCTGTCGGTCCGATTGTGGAAGAACTGGCTGATCAATTTAAGGACAGCGTCAAAGTTATGAAATTAAATGTTGATGACAGTCAAAAAACGGCGCAAAATTATAACGTACGCAGCATTCCTACTTTGATTCTTTTCAAGGAAGGGAAAATAGTGGATACGCTCATTGGCCTTGTACCCAAAGGGCGGTTGGAAGATTTCGTTAAGAAGGGTTTGTAAAATACAATGAAGCAAGATAAAGTTCGGCTTAAAATAGTAGCCGGTATATTGTTAATGCTGTTTTGTTTGAGCGGTTGTTCTCTCTCGTCCATATTATCTTTATTTAAAAAGGATACGCTGGTCAGAAATACGCCGGAGGCGCTTTATGTGCGTGCCTCCTCTGAATTTCAAGACGGCAATTATAAAAAGGCCCGGGAATATTTTACGCGGCTGAAAGATGAACATCCTTTACATAATCTGGCGATACTGGCTGAACTGGGTATAGCCGACTCATTTTTTACCGATAAGGAATACGTGGAAGCGGAAAATGCATATAGCGAATTTCTCAATATGCACCCAACCAACGAGAATATCCCGTATGTTATTTATCAGATCGGTTTGTGTCATTACAATCAGAAAGAGACAATTGACCGCGATCAAACAGAAACAATCAAGGCAAAAAAAGAATTTGAAAGACTGATTACCCGTTTCCCGGACAGCAAATTTTCTCTGGCTGCGGGCAAGTTGTTGCGTGAATGTAACCAGGATATAGCTGAACATGAATTTTATGTGGGTAAATTCTATTTCCGGCAGAAAAAGTATCAGGCTGCTTTAAGCAGGTTTGAGACGATTGCACTTAATTATCCGAATGTCGGCCTTGATTACAAGGTCGAATATTATATCGAAGAAACAAAAAGAAAGATTGCCGAGGAAGAAAAGCTAAAAGAGGATAGTGAAAAGAAGAAAAAATAAAAACCTAAGACCAGCTTAAGTCATATCTCCCGCTGTGCTCTGTGAACGATGGGAAATATGACTTAAGAGAGAACGAAAAGCTTTGTTTCCAGGTTCAATCCGACTGGCGTCTTATTCCATTTCTAAATCAAGCGCTATCTTTGTTGGCCCTTCGGCAGGCTCAGGACAGGCTTTAAAGCTGATAGTCAGTCATGGTGAGCTTGTCGAACCACGCTTCGTCGCCTCCTCCTGGCCGCCGCGATATCATCATTGATTTAGAAATGGAATCAAATTAATTTTGCGAATTATTTCTTGTCTCAAAATTTCCGGATCTTCCGAGGTGTCAATTTTAAAGTAATTATCTGCCGCCACTTCATTTATTTCATCGAAATCGCTTTTCTGCGATGCATATATTTCCCAGCGTCCGTCGGAAGCATTATCTTTCTCCCGCACCCTTTTATCGAGCCTCATTTTGACAACTTCATCACGGCAGGTGCATTCAATTATATAAAAAGGGATATGGAGCCTTTGCGCCATTTGAAAGGCTTTTTGCCGTTCAATGCGTCTTTTAAAGGATGCATCAATAATCACGGGTTTGCCTGATTTTATTTCCGACGCTGCCAGCTCATAAGCTCTGTCGTAGGTGCGGCGGGAAATATCATCGGAATAGATTCCCTGACCGAAGTCTTCATGATGCCGTTCGGCAGGATTAATGTTGAGCATTTCCTTGCGGATAACATCAGTGCGGATTACTCCGGCGCCCAGGCGGGCGGCCAGATGTCGGGCCTGATAACTTTTCCCGGAACCCATCAGACCGGCGGTTAAAATCAAAACAGGCTTTTCCAGGTGTGCCGCATAAGTGTAGGCCAAATCAAAATAGCGCTTTGCAGTTTTGGCGATTTGAGAGCGTTCGTTTTCAGGAAGGTCTTTTTGATCAAGACGGAAGCCGGTTACTTTTCCCCGAACGTAAGCATAATAACAGCGGTAAAAATTGAGTAAAGAGAGCATATCCGTATCGCCCGAATACTTCAGATAGGATTTTACAAAAATATCAACCTGCTCAAGATAACCATTATAATCGAGGTCCATTGTTAGAAAAGCAACTTCGGCGGCCACATCACCGAAACGGAAACGTTCATTAAATTCGATACAGTCAAAAATAATTATTTCGTCGGCAATGCAGATATGTTCCAGATGCAAATCACCGTGGCAGTCTCTGATCTTGTGATCGACTACTCTTTTTTCCAATAATGCTTTCTTTTCAATAAGAAAGTTATCCACATAATCTTTGATAAAATTATACTGGTATTCGGGTATTGTCACATTTATATAATTGAGCGTTTGTGCGAAGTTTTCTTCATGGTTGCGGCGGATTGTGGCAATGCTGCCCATTTCATCAATACGACCGCCGGTTTCGGCGTCCCTGTGAAAAGAGGCGATTTTATCGGCGACGGCATCTATTACTTTTCCATCCGCTTCTCCGTTGGCCAATAGAGTTTTTAACATTCTGTCCATGGGCAATTTTTTCATGCGCACGGCATAATCGATTACTTTTTCATCGCCGCCGATAACGATATTATTCGTTGCATCCCGCGAGATGGGTACGACGTCGAGGTAGATGCTGGGGGCAAGACGCCTGTTTAATCGAAGCTCTTCCTCACAATAAAACTTTCTTTTTTCGAGATTCGTGAAATCGAGGAAGCCGAAATCAACGGGTTTTTTAATTTTATAAACGACATCGCCGGCGATGAAAACATAGGATATATGGGTTTGCACGAGCTCGACGTTGGCGGGCTTATGCGGATAAAGGTTTGGGTTCATCATTAATGCTGACAGATTTGATTGAGTCATCGAAGAATCTCCTTGGTATTAGAAACATTTTAGTATCTAAACAATCGAAAATGGATAATCAAGATAAAAATAAATTAACATTTAAGCAGGTATGTTTGGCAAGTATGTGTTGCTTTAAAAAAAAGAGTTAGTATAATAACCACATTGATAAAATACTTAATGAGGAGGTGCTCTATGTCGGAAAACAATGGTGATTTGCTGAAAGGGTTTATTATCGGTGGACTAGTTGGCGCAGTATTGGGTATTTTATTTGCACCCAAAAGCGGCAGGGAAACACGTGAAGATATCGCCCGCAAGACAGAAGATGTCCTGGAAAAGGCAAGAGAAGAATACGAAAAAGCAGTAGATAAAAGCAAGCGAGCATACGAAGCGGCAGTAAAACGTTTACAGGATTTGGAAGTATCGGCTAAGGAAAAAGTGGAAGAAGTCGAGGGAAAGGTTGCCGA
>JBDKVD010000172.1:0-7610 GCA_039679325.1 Smithella sp. | reverse complement strand
GTGCACAAATCCATCGAAATCCGTCCGACAACAGGGGCACGCTTCCCGTTGACCAAAGCTTCTCCCAGGTTGGACAGGACAATGCCATAGCCGTCACCGTAGCCGACGGGAATGGTGGCGATGCGGGTTTTTCCCTTTGTTACGTAAGTGCTGTTGTAGCCGATGCCGCAGCCGGCCGGAAAATCTTTTATCAGGACGATAGTTGTTTTAAAAGACATCACCGGGGCGAGCCTGGCTTTGGCTTCCGTTGCGGGTGATGGATAAATGCCGTAAGTCATGATTCCCGGCCGCACCATATCCAGATTGAATTGCGAATAATTTAAGATGCCGCCGCTGTTATCCATATGCCGGATCGGTATTTTGATATTATGAGATTCGAGCTCACTCAATAAACTGGAAAACAATTGCCACTGCTGATCGTTGTATGGGATGTCAATTTCACTGGACGCAAGATGGGTGAATATTCCTTCCAGTTTAATATTCGGAAGCGCCAGAATGTCACAGACGAGTTGCAGAGCTTCGCTGCACATGGTGCCGCCCCGTCCCATGCCGGTATCAACTTCGATATGAATACGGATGGTGCGGCCTGCTTTTTTCAGTGCTTTTTGCAGCTTTTGGGCAAAAGTTGAATCGGAGACCGACGGCGTCAGATTGTATTTAATAATTTCTTCTATTTCCGATTCGAGGGAAGGCCCGAGAATAACGATAGGTGCTTCAATGCCGCCGACGCGCAGTTGTATGCCTTCATCTGCGTTGGCGACGCCCAGCATGCGGGTGCCGTTTTTTAAGGCAACGTTGGATATTTCAATCGCGCCATGTCCGTAAGCATCAGCCTTGACGGGTTGCATGAAATCAACATGCGGTCCGATTAATCTTTTTATTTCGTTTAAATTGCTGATGAAATTGTCGAGATCGACCTCGACCCAACTGCGATATTTATGCTCTTTTTTTAATCCCATTTTTATGTTCAGTCTACTTTTTAGTCATTGTAAAAACACCATCCCAGGGTGACGGTGGTGGATTCTCTTTCAGGTTTTTACAACGTTCAATGTATAATATGCAAGCCGCATCTTCCGGCTTGATACTCAATGTTTTTTGGAAGGCGGCGATTGCCTCATCCCATTTGGAGGCGCGATAAAGCGCCAGGCCTTCTTCAAAGCTGCTGATGAATTCGCTGAATTTGTCTTCGTCTTTCTTTTCACCCAGTAATTCATAAATTTTAACCGGCAGCTTTTTGCCTTTGACGCGCACCCGGTCCAGCTCCCGGCAGCACATTACGTCGCGAACCGCGTTGTATGTAAACTCGCTGATAATTATGTTGGTGCCGTATTCCTTGTTGGTTCCTTCCAGGCGGGAACCAAGGTTAACCATATCACCCATGACCGTATAGTCAAAGCGCATTTGAGAACCCATGTTGCCCACAACCATATCGCCGCTGTTAATGCCTATGCCGATGTTTAATGGCGGTTTGCCTTCTTCCCGCCATTTTTTCTGCAGCCGGTGAAGTTCGCTCATCATGTCCAGAGCGGTCCGGCAGGCCCTTCGGGCATGATCAGGCTGGTCCAGCGGCGCACCAAAGATGGCCATGATGGCATCGCCCATGTATTTGTCCAGTGTTCCGTCATATTTAAATACAATGTCGGTCATGGCGGTAAGATATTCATTGAGCAAATGAACAAGTTCCTCCGGGCTGAGCTTTTCCGAAATGGTCGTAAAGCCGCGGATATCGGAAAATAAAACCGACAGATCTTTCTTGTCGCCGCCGAGTTTCAGCTTGGACGGATCTTTGAGCATCTCGTTGATGACGGACGCCGTCAGATAGTATTGGAAGGCGCCGCGAATCTTCTTCTTTTCCCGCTCTTCCGTGATGTAGCGGTAAACGGTGATGCCCAGATATATAGTGATCATGGTCAGGACCGGATAAATCAGGTTCAGCCAGATGTTAAACCTGGCGAAAAGGAACATATTGGCGGCCACAAAAATGCCGATGAGAGTCAGCGCCACAAAAACGCCTTTGACCGCTTTCATACGGGGAATAATCAGTCCTATCAACAGGCCGGCCAGGATAATGGTGCAAAGGTCGATAAAGCGGGTAAAGCCGGAATGTATCAAAAAATTACGATGCAGAATATTGTCGATTATCGTCGCATGAATTTCGACTCCGGGGTAGGCAGCGCCAAAAGGAGTTACCCGTAAATCGTAAATACCAATGGCGGTAGCTCCCACGAGAACGATCTTATTCCGCAATTTCTCGGCGGGAATTCTTCCTTTAAGAATGTCGGAGACGGAAAAGTGCGGGAAAGTTTTTACCGGTCCCAGATAGTTAATTAAGAGCCTGCCTGATTCGTCGGTAGGGATGACAGTATTCCCGATACTTATGCTTTCCGTGCCGTAGCCCGCTAAATTTAATGAAAGCTGCGGCCAGTCCAAATATTGCTGTAAAACGGAAAGGGGAAGAGATGAATAATAGTTGCTACCGAATTTGATTACCAGAGGTGCCCAGCGCAGGGAACCGTCACTATCGGGCATAATATTAAAGAAACCGCTGTTGACAGCCGCCGCGGAAAATAGTTTTAAATTGGTTTGCGGCGCATAAGCTTCGGGCAAAGGAGAGTCATCGGCGTTCTTTTCATTACAATTAACAAGCTGGTAGCGTGAATTTTTTATATTGTCTTCATGTTCGGCGATTTTTTGTTCCGACAAGTGAGCCACGTCTTTATCGCTTAAATGAAAAAAATAGCCGAGGGTGATATTTTTTGCGCGGGTAAATGATTTGGCGAGGATGGCGTCAGAATCGGAATCTGCCTTATCCGATTCCGAAAAGACAATATCAAAACCTGTCGCTTTTACACCCGATGCTTTCAGCCGATCCACCAAAGCCGCCATAGTCGCACGCGGCCATGGCCAGCGTCCCAATTCGGTCAGACTCTTTTCGTCTATAGCCGCAATTACCGTCTCCGGTCCTGCAGGCAGCGCTCCTCTGGATACCATGCGCAAGTCAAGAGCTTTTAATTCCATGAAACGCAGAAAGGAAAAATCGCAAAAGAAAAGAACAAGCGCCGGTAAAATTATCAAGATGGTAATTTTTAAAGGCGTAACCTGAAAATGTTTTTTTGTGAATTCCTTCATGAATTATTTCTCAGAACAATCGGCTTCCTTTCCGGAGTCGCTATTTTCCCAGGTGCGGGTCGGTGTTCTGCAGGTAGTTGACTACATAATCCCGTACGGAATCTTCCAGAGAGGAAAAAGAAACCGGGCAGCCTGTCTGTTCGAGCTTATCCATTTTCGCCTCTGTAAAGTACTGATATTGATTGCGCAATTCTTCCGGCATCTCTATATACTCGATATCGGGCTTTTGCCCTAAAGCCGCGAAAACAGCATTAATCAAATCGTTCCAAGACCTTGCTTTACCCGTGCCCAGATTGAAGATGCCGTTGACATCCGGATGCTGCAGGAGCCACCACACAGTATTGATGCAGTCTTTGACGTAGACAAAATCGCGCAGTTGGCCGCCGTCGGAGAACTCGGGTTTATAGGATTTGAAGAGGCGCACCTTGCCTGTTTCTTTAATCTGGTGGAATGCTTTGAAGATAACACTGGTCATGTCTTCCTTGTGATATTCATTGGGGCCGAAGACGTTGAAAAATTTGATGCCGGCAATTTTACCTTCCAGTGAATTCTTTAATGCCCAGAGATCGAAAGCCTGTTTGGAGTAGCCGTACATATTGATCGGTTTCAGAGAAGGGATTTTGCCGTGGTCATCGGAAAAACCCTGAGAGCCGTCGCCATAAGTCGCGGCGGAACTGGCGTAAATAAAGCGCAGGCCATGTTTGATCGCCCATGTGGCCAGCGTCCGGGTGTAGGCGTAATTGTTTTGCCAGAGGTAATCGGCATTGCGCTCGGTGGTCGAGGAGCAGGCGCCCATGTGAATTACCGCCGTTACCTCAAAAGGAACGCGGTCGTCGCAAATGAGCGGCAGAAAATCGTCTTTGTGGATAAATTCAGCAAATTGTCTGTTGACCAGATTTTTCCATTTGTTTTTTGTCCCCAACCGGTCAACAATAACGATGTCGTCAATACCTTCCTGGTTTAGTTTCCAGACGAAAGCACTACCGATAAATCCTGCACCACCTGTGACAATGATCATGTGTCCTGCTCCTTTGCGTTTTAGATACTTGACAGCGTGATTCAGTATTACTGAAAAGGATTGATGTCAATAAGGAAAATGGTTGAGGAAACGTCCGATTGACAATTGTTACCCTTTTGCCTATATGGGGTAATGTCATTGATTTAAGAACTTTACCTTCTCGATCCCCCTTTCGTAGATGGGGATAAAGGGTTATTTTTATTGCACTTTGTAAAATCTCCCCGAACCCCTCTTTAGAAAAGAGGGGGTTGTAGTGCTTAAGTCAATGACATCGTTTATAGAGTCGCATAATTAATATGCAATGGGACTAAGGGAGATAATATAATGAAGCAAGTAATGATTTATATGTTTGCCGTCTGCTGCCTTTTCGGCTCCGGTGTCACTGTGTCAGCCGATGAAAAGGTTAGTAAGGCGCCGAATAAAAGCGTTACCGCTGCAATTACCGATGAGGCCAAAGAAATAAAAAATGGCGCAGTCAAAGCCTATCAGGGAAGCAAAGAGGCTATAGTCCGCGACGTTCACCAGATGACAGAGGATATTCCCAAAGGAGTGAAAGAAGTAAAAGATTCAATGGTCCAGCACTCGGAAAAAGTGAAGGAAAGCGTCACGCAGGAATTCAAGGAAATCAAGAACGGTATGTCCAGGCCGCTGACGGAAACGAAAGCGAAAGATAAGTAACTTTTAAAACTGAGCATGACAATATTAAACAGAGATTTTTATGAGCGCGATACGATAGAAGTTGCCCGTGCTCTTTTAGGGAAAAAATTGGTGCGTCGGATCAACTCTATCGAATTGAGTGGAATGATCGTGGAGACCGAGGCTTATTGCGGTCAGAAAGACAGCGCCTGCCACGCCCACCGTGGTAAAACGCCCCGCAATGCCGTTATGTTCGGCCACCCTGGTCATGCCTACGTTTATTTTACCTACGGCATGCATTACATGCTTAATCTGGTGACGGAAAAGGAAGGAAATCCCTGCGCCGTACTGATCCGGGCGGTCTTGCCTCTTGCCGGTATCGAAGAAATGGAAGCCCGCCGGGGGAAAAAAGGGAAAGTGCTGACTAATGGACCGGCCAAACTCTGTCAGGCTTTCGGGATTGATAAATCACTAAACAACTGGGATTTAACGTGCAACAAAGAATTGTGGGTGGAAGACTACAAAACAATTCCGGCGGAAATGATTACGGCCACGCCCAGAGTAGGCATTGATTACGCAAAAGATGAACACCGCGAAGCACTGTGGCGATTTCTGGTTAAAATGTAGACGGAGACGGCATCCAGCGCAAACGCGGCCCAGGACTGTGTCGTAATTTCAATCAAATCATATTTCGAGAACAAGGGGTTGCAACCACCCCTTCGGGTGGCAAGACCCCTTGTTCTGTTTTATACTGCGCCCCCCCTTATTCCATTGTGCTATTCTTTGAATACAACCCGGCATAAACAAGGATTGGTTTCCCTGATCATCATAAAATTGATCTGCCTGCCGGTAATGCCGCCGGAGCCGCGGTGGGAGAAAAAAATATTCTGATTGCACATGGTGCAGTAACCGGATGATTCGATGTTTGCCTCCGGAATACCGCAATCCAATATCTGCCTGCGGTTGGCTTCCGGTAAATCGACCATCCATTTGTTGTTTTTTGTCGCTTTCGGAAACAAAAAAGATTCGTTATTTTTGTGTGCCAGGAAGGCTTCAGCGGTGACATTATCAACTTCATAGCAGCAAAGTCCTATGGAAGGACCTATGGCTGCCAGAATATCCTGCTGCCGCGAGCCGTATCGCTCACACATCAACCGGATGACTTTGGCGCTGATGGCGGAAGCCGTACCCCGCCAGCCCGCATGAACTGCCGCAATGACTTTTTTTGCCTGGTCAACAATGAATACCGGTACGCAGTCCGCCGTTTTGATGCAGATAGCCAGGCCGGGACGATTGGTGACAACGGCATCATAGCTGAGTTCGGACTGCGAGGATAAGTGAGCGCCCCCGGCTTCGACTACAAGAATCCCGTCTCCATGAACCTGATTCAGAACAA
Organism: Smithella sp.; assembly: GCA_039679325.1. Lineage (GTDB taxonomy): Bacteria > Desulfobacterota > Syntrophia > Syntrophales > Smithellaceae > MVRV01. Next base: position 1,431 of record JBDKVD010000172.1, on the reverse strand, counting down.
GAAACTGGTCCAGGGGAATGTCGAAAGACTTGGTCAGCGTCGACCAGTTTTGCAGCACCCGGAACTCCTCATCGCCTTCACGGAAACTCATATTCAGGCTTTTGTAATCTTCTTGAGAAGCGCCGCCGCCCCGTGTACAGAAGGCATGGTCAAGAAAGTCACATCGGGTAAAAATTTCCGATTGCAGATAGGGAATGGAATCCTTTTGAGTAAAAGTGAACATATTTTTTTATAATCCAGTATTCTTTCTTAATTGTGTGCAAAGACCCGCCATGTCTTCCGGCATTTCAGCGGTAAAAACGACCTTTTCCCCGCTTTGCGGATGAATAAAGGAAAGCCTGGTGGCATGCAGCGCCTGCCTGTTCAGCGCTTTGAATTGCGCCTTTAAAGCCGCATCGGTGACGGTGCGAATTTTAGAAGCATTGCCGTAAACGGCGTCGCCCACAACAGGATAGCCACGATCGGAGAGATGCACCCGGATCTGATGAGTCCGGCCGGTCTTGATTTCCACATCCAGCAGTGTTGCCAGGCCATAGCGCTCTTTTACTTTCCAGTAAGTAATGGCGTCCCGGCCGCGTTTGCTTTTTGTGGACATCTTTTTGCGATCTCCCGGATGCCTGCCCACAGGCATAATTATTTCACCCTGATCGCCCTTTATATCTCCCCAAACCAGCGCGCAATAGGTTTTATCCACTTCATGGTTTTTAAACTGAGCCGCAAGGCTGCGGTGGGCGGCGTCGGATTTGGCCGCCACAATCAATCCGGAAGTTCCCTTATCCAGACGATGAACAATACCCGGACGCAGAACACCGCCGATGCCGGACAAATCATGGCAGTGAAAAAGCAGGGCGTTTACCAGAGTATGATCATAATTGCCCGGTGCCGGATGGACAACCATTCCCGCTTCTTTATTAATGACGATAATTCCCGCATCTTCATAGATTATATTTAAGGGAATTTCCTGCGGGACGGCGAGAGCTTCTTTGGCCGGTTTCAGATTAAGCCGGACTACGTCGCCTTCCTTCAAACGCTGACTGGGTTTGGGCGCAAGACAGTTTACAAGCACTTCACCTTCTTCAATTGCGCGCTTTACCCGGGAGCGCGAAAGAGACTGGTCATTTTGCGCCAGAAATACATCAAGCCGCTGCCCGCTTTGACCGTGGTCAACCGTGAACAGGCGGGATGATGGATTATCAGCAGTCATAATTACTTTTTTTTTATTGTGAGCATTACCTATTTAAATAAAGTAACCGAACCGTCATCAAGATCGTATTTCGCGGCAACGATCTTAATCTTTTTTTCATGAACGAGGTGCTTAAGGATCGCCGATTGTTTTGTCAGATTTGCCGCGACATATTTGGCATTGTCATCACTCACGCGCTCCAGGAATTCATTATTCGTGGCTTCAGCACCATTTGCCTTCCCTTTGTA
>JBDKVD010000171.1:0-9596 GCA_039679325.1 Smithella sp. | reverse complement strand
TCATACCTACCGTCTCGATTTTGACTGCGGGCAGTGCAGAATGTTTTTAACCCTGGAGAGGTAACCGGCGTTCTTCAGATCTAATTCCATTCAATATTATTGACTTAAGAAATTTACCTTCCCAATCCACCCTTTATTCCATTTCTAAATCAATGATGATATCGCGGCGGCTAGGAGGAGGCGACGAGGCGTATTATACATACGTTGAGGAAGCCGACGGCGACGCCAACAAAGATAGCACTTGATTTAGAAATGGAATTAGAGACTGTGTCGTAATGAAGGAAGTTGCTTTCATTTTTCTCATGATGTCCCCTACTGGCGGGGGTGCAGGAGGTGGATGTTTTTGATTTAGGCATGATTTTAAACGTAGGGCGCGTTTACCAAAACGCGCCGCACTTCGGACTGCTCAGGGAGCAGTCCCTACAATATCCACCTCCGTCACGGAGCACGCCTGGCGCATGCAGGGTGACATCCTCCGCCAGCGGAGGATGTCTCATAATTACCGTAATTGTCATTCCGACCGTATGTGAGGAATCTTAATTATTTGAATTTATTGAAATAAAGATTTCTCGCTTCGCTTCGAAATGACATAAAATGAATTGCGGCACAGTCTCTTGGAAAAAAGGGGGCTGTAGTGCTTAAGTCATATGCATAATGATATAGGAAAATATAGTCCCCGATATATGGTATTTTTATGTTCTTAAGAGTATTTAATTATCCAATACTGACAGCGTTATTAAACAGTTTTTTACCCACAATGCGAGGAGGTTTCCCATGGATCAGAAGCAATGGGAAGAAGAGACTGAACAGCGAAAAGAGGAATATCTGAAACGGCACGCACGGATGGCAAAGCTCTTTGTTGAAGACCGTCTTGCCTTTGAACGGGAGCGCAAGCACCTTCTTGATGAATTTTTCAACGGTATTGAAGATGAAGACATGCGCGGACGATTGCGCGCCCTTCAGGCTTCTTTTGAAAAAAGAATGAAGAATGCCGGATCAGCGCACAACCGGTTTGTTCTGGCCCAGACTTTTTTCTGGGATCATTTTCACAATGTCTGGCAGCCCGGCCTGGCGCGTATGAATGACCAGATGAAAAGCTTTGCCGCCAAAGCGGCGCTGATCAACGACCATTTTAAATCAACTCAAAACCCTTCCCAAAATCGGTAATTGTTTCTGATTTGAGCGGATACCTTACGGCAAAAAGATTCTGAACCGAAACTGCCGCCACATTTATTCAGTTGCGGCTGGAATCAATGCCGGCTAAAAGAAGGTTGAAAAAAATCACTCGCTGCATTACAATCGGTAGTTAGCATTCAAGGCATCAGCTTCGGCAAGGAGGAGGCTCCGCAGGCGTATTATTAATACGTTGAGGAAGCCGACGACCCGGCATGCGCCAGGCAAGCTGTGGCCAACAAAGTTAGGCAAAGAATGCAACTTGGTATCATTACTGATTGGAGACAACCTCAAGTGCAAATCTCCGTGATTCTGGCTCACCCTGAGCCCGGCAGCTTCAACCACGCAATAGCCCAAACTGCAATAGCTGCTATAAAAGCGAACGGCCACAAAGTATTTTTTCACGACCTTTATCAGGAAAAATTCGAATCTGTTCTACCTGCTGCGGAAATAGCCAAAGGCGCAGCCTTGCCGGCCGCTATTAAACAACACTGTATAGAAATTGCTGCGGCTGACGGGATTGTAATTATTCATCCCAACTGGTGGGGACAACCTCCCGCCATCTTGAAAGGCTGGGTGGATCGGGTGATTCGTCCCGGCGTTGCTTATGAGTTTTTGGAAGGTGATGCCGGTGAAGGCGTACCTGCCGGTTTGCTCAAAGCACGAACGGCGCTGGTTTTTAATACATCCAACACCGAAACCAGGCGGGAGCAGAACGTGTTTGGCGACCCGCTCGAGACGATTTGGAAAAATTGCATCTTTACCCTTTGCGGCGTTACTGATTTTCACCGCCGGATGTTCAACGTGGTTGTAACAAGTACGGAGAGCCGGCGAAAGAATTGGCTGGAATCGGTAAGACAGGATATAGATAGATTCTTTCCCAGGAAATAATTGTTTGTGGCAGGCGTGTTTGCTGTAATTCCATTTCTAAATCAATGATCAAACGGATAAATGGTCTAAGGTGGTAAAACCTTGAAAAGCAAATTTTCTGATAAAAGCATAAAAAAGCTCGCGACACGGGCGGCAATTTTTTTGTTATTACTCGTTTGTTTGTTAACAACGTCATCGTCGGCTTTTGCCCAGCCGGTTATTCTCGATGGCGGCATGAGTCCGAAGCAGTTGGAATGGCCGTTTGACCGGAGTGCTTTCGGCGCTGATGAAGAGGTTAAGTTCTGGCTATGCGTTCAAAGACAGGGCAATCTGAACCGGTCCGGCTCTTTCGACTATTATTTCAAGATACAGGTTTTCCGGCCTGACGGTTCAAAAGTGTGGAGCACGGAATATAGTTTCGATGAAGAAGGATGTGCCGAACAAATATTTAGCTTTCCGATTTTCTTTTATGACCATAGCCCCAATAAGTTATCGCCGTCGTTCGGTAGATGGAAAATCAGAATGGCTGTTTGGGATAAGCATTCCAAAAGAGATGTTGCTGCAAGGGAATATTCCATCGCTTTCACTGATGCGGAAAAGCAGTAGGCATCGCTGTCGCCGGTTCAAGCAGCGGCGTTGGAAGAACTGGACTTAATGAAAGAAGACATCAAACATCTTAATCTCAACACTGAGTTTTACATTCCAGAGGGTTGTTACATTACGGAAGTGTCCAATACTTCCGATGACCCCGGTCTGTCCATTGCCCGGGCGCGGGTAGAGCCCGGCGTAACAACCAGGTGGCACCGGCTCAACGGCATTACGGAACGTTATTATATTATCGAGGGCAAGGGAGTTATGGAGGTGGGGGAATTGCCGCCGCAGGAAGTAGCCGCCGGTGACGTTGTTCTCATTCCACCGCGGTGCCGTCAACGAATAACCAATAGCGGTTCCAACGATTTGATTCTTCTGGCTGTCTGTACGCCCAGGTTTTGCAATGAAGCCTATGAAGATGTTGATCAACACCAGCAGTAGACGAACTGAACGAAAATTGCAGATTACCCTTGATGACCTCGTAAAAAGTCGGCCACTTCGTCATTGCGAACGAAGTGACGAAGCAATCTAATAATATTAGCGCGTTACAAAACATGAGATTGCTTCGCTTCGCTCGCAATGACGGTAACCCGGACTTCTTACGAGAGCATCACCCTTTACTATTGAAAATACAAAAAATGTAAAGTTGGTTGGTATAAATGGAACGATATTCAAGCTTTCGCGGGAGAGCGCTGCTCTTTCTTTTCTTTCTTTGGTTTATCTGGTTCGTCAACTTCTCGGTCCGGATAGTATTGTCGCCGCTTTTGCCGGTGATCGAAGACGAGTTCATGATTAACCACGCCCGGGCAAGCAGCATCTTCATCTTCCTCTCCGCCGGATACGGCGTTGCCGTGATCGCTTCCGGTCTTTTTTCCGGCCGATTTGGTTATAAAAAGACTATTGTCCTCTCACTTTCACTCTTGAGTTTGACAGCCTTTTTAATTCCCCTTGTTCACAGTTTTCTGCTGCTGAATATTTTTGCTTTTATGATCAGTTTTTCCGTGGGCTTGTATCTGCCCTCCGTGATTCCTTTGATTACCGAATATTACACCGAACAAAACTGGGGCAAGGCCATCGCCATTCACGATACCGGGGCCTCAGTAGCCATCTTTGCTACTCCGCTTATTGCTCTCTTCCTGCTCCACTTTTTCCCCTGGCGCGGAATATTTATATCTTACGCGGTCGTCTTTCTGATCTGCTCGGTTGTTTTCTATTTTGTGGCGAGCGAAGTAAAAATCATTCATCCCCCTGAAACAATGTTCAAAGATATTATTAAGATACGATCACTTTGGGTAATGGCTCTGATCTGGATTTTTGGCATGGGAGCAAATCTCGGCATTTACTCCATAATTCCTTTGTACATGACAAAAGAACTGCATTTAAACATGGATTACGCCAATACAATATTAGGCATATCAAGACTGGGTGCGGTTGCCGTATCCATTGCCTGTGGTTTTATTCTGGACAGGTTTGATCTTCGAAAGGTCCTGCTTATTGTGCTGTTCCTGACGAGTATTTTTACCGTGCTTTTGGGTTTGTCTCCCGTTAAATATGTAGGGATCGTCCTTTTTATGCAGGCATTCTTTGTAATAGCTTTTTTTCCGGTAGGGCTTGTAATGATAGCAAAAACATTCACAAGGGAGATGAGAAGCCTGGCGACGGGAATTATTGTCGCTTTAAGTGTGGTTTTCGGAGGAGGCCTCATTCCTTATTTGTTGGGCGTGTCCGGAGACCTGTATAGTTTTCGATTGGGCATTACCGTTTTCGGCATACTCATAATGCCGGCCGCCGCATTAGTTTTTCGCCTGAAGGAGCTTGAATAGCAGGAATAATTGTTCAGTTTAATCAATGAATTAAGTTTGACGGGCCAGAATGAACTCCGCTACGGCATTGAGCTGATTGGTTTCCGGACGATCACCAAAGATTTTCAGCAGGGTCTGGGCATCCCTGATATATTTTGCGGCGCACTGCAGAGAATAATCAATTCCCTTATATTTCTGAATTAAATCTGCAATTACGGGAATGGTTCTTTCATTTTTTCCCTTAGTGGCGATTAATTCACGGGCTTTGTCTTTTTCTGCGTTTGTCGCGTTTTTTAGGGCAAAAATGAGCGGCAGAGTCAGTTTGCCTTCTTCCAGGTCTTTGCCGATTGATTTACCGAATTCCTGTTCTTTGGCCATGTAATCGAGCGTGTCGTCGGTGATTTGGAAAGCCATGCCGATCTTGGAACCGAATTGACTCAAGGCATCGATTTTATCCTGTGTTGCCGAACCAAGAATCGCGCCGGCAGTGCAGGCCGCCGACAGCAAAACAGCAGTCTTCTTGTTAATAATCGTCAGATATTCTTCTTCCGTAATATTGACGTCGCCGCACTTCATGAGTTGAAAAACTTCGCCTTCTGACATGGCATTAACGATTCCGGAGATCAGTTTGACCAGCGGGATATTGCCGGTTTCCGCCATCACTCTGAATGCCTTAGTATAAAGAAAATCGCCGACCAGAACTGTGGTCGCATTTCCCCATATGTTGTTGGCGGAAGTCTTGCCGCGGCGCATCGTTGCCTGATCGATGACGTCGTCATGCAGCAAAGATGCGGTATGAATAAATTCGAGCACAGCCCCTACCGTGAAACGCTGCTCACCGGTAAACCCGCAGAGACGGGAAGTGATCAGTAAGAGCAGCGGCCGAACTCTTTTCCCGCCGCTGTCAATCAAATGATGGCATACTTCGGGAATCAACTTTACTTCTGATGTGAGGTACTTGTCGAGGTACTTTTCAACCTGCTGCATGTCGTCTTTATAGGCGGTGAAAATATCCTGAATTTGCATGAAATTATTACCTTTTTTGCTTGTTTAAAGAAAAATGGAAAACGTATATTGCAACGAAGTCCGGCCAATTGTCAAACAAGAATTTATACCAAGTTGCATTCTTTGCCTAACTTTGTTGGCTGCGTCGTCGGCTTCCTCAACGTATTAGTAATACGCCTGCGGAGCCTCCTCCTTGCCGCCGCGTTATGCTTTGAATGCAACCTGGTATAAGACGTTTGTATATCATATTGAACTTCTAATCAATTATTTCGGCAAACAGGTCGTAGTCGTCGGCGGCGGTGATTCTGCCTTTGATGAACGAACCTGTCTTGGCCTGATTGCCTTTAACGTAGGTTACGCCGTCAATTTCCGGGGCCTGCCGGCGACAGCGGCCAACATAGATATAATCGCTGCGCTCGCTCTTCCCTTCAATCAGGATTTCCTGAATACTGCCGATCAACCCCTGATTAATTCTGTTCGAGATTGCCGCCTGCTCGTTCATGATGATGTCGCGGCGCCGTTCTTTTTCCGCCTCCGAAATACGTGAAGAAAGAAGAGCTGCTTGTGTTCCGTCTTCGCGTGAATAGGGGAAAACGCCAAGGTGATCGAACTTTGTTTCATCAATGAAATCGAGAAGCCTGTCGAATCTTTTTTGGGTCTCACCGGGGAAACCGACTATTATTGATGTGCGCAGGGCGACGTCGGGCATCATCCCGCGCGCCGCGTTAATTATTTCTTTTATCCGGTCACTGGTGACATTGCGGTTCATTGCTTTTAAAAGAGCATCGTCAATATGCTGAATCGGCAGGTCGATATAGCGGCAGATTTTTTTGCTGCGGGCCATGGACTCCATAATTTCGTCCGTCATGTGAGCCGGATGGGCGTAAAGAAGGCGGATCCATTGAATGCCGCTTATTCCGGCCAGATCGGTTAATAAATCGGACAGCCGGGGACGGCCTTTCAAATCCCGGCCGTACGCCGTCGTGTCCTGACCGGTGATAATGATTTCCCTGATGCCTCTTTGGGCCAGCATTTTCGCTTCCTGCAGGATATCATCCGGCTTCCGGCTGCGGGCGCGGCCGCGAATAGCGGGAATCACACAATAAGTACAGCAATTGGAGCAGCCGTCGGAAATTTTTAAGTAGGTGGTTACCGATGTGTTGGACAAAACCCGTGCATGCTGCGAATTCATTAAGAAATCGGGTTTGGTGACGACGGCGGAGCGTTTTGCCTGCGGACCGGTCATTTTGCTTATATGTTTAACTATATTGGCTACTTCTCCCGTGCCGACAAATAAATCGACCTCGGGTATTTCGGCAAGAAGCTCCCGGCCGTAGCGTTGCGCGAGACACCCGGCGACAACAATGCGGAAGGGATGAATGCCATCTTTTTTTTCCTGAGCCAACAGCAGTATTTCTTCGATCGCTTCTTCCTTGGCGGGGTTGATGAATGCGCAGGTATTGACGATGACAATATCAGCCAGCTCACGCCGGTTAACGAGCTGCAGGCCGGATTGACTGAGCAGTCCGCCCATTACTTCCGAATCGACTAAATTCTTCGAACAGCCGAGGCTGATGATGTGGACTTTTATTTTATTCTGCAATTTCAAGATGGCAGCTTTCTAATTAAAACTTTTCTGGGTTTGGCGCCGTCGGAAGGGCCGACGATGCCTTCGCGTTCCATCTGTTCGATTATGCGGGCTGCCCGGTTATAGCCGATTTTCATGTAACGCTGAACGAGCGAGATTGATGCCTGACCCAGTTCACCGACCAGAGCCACGGCTTCATCGTATTTCTCGTCATAATTTTCGTCGTCCTGCTGATTCTGAGCCGCTTCCAGTTCGAATTTTTCAATGGAGGCGTCATATGCCGGAGGCGCCTGCATTTTAATGAAATTAACAATGCGGCTGATTTCCTGATCGGAAACATAGGCACCGTGAATGCGCGTCAGCTTGGACGTGCCCGGTGGAATAAAGAGCATATCTCCCGCGCCCAGCAGTTGTTCTGCGCCCGGCTGATCGATAATCGTGCGGGAATCTATTTTGGAAGAAACCTGAAAAGAAATGCGCGTCGGGAAGTTTGCTTTAATCAAACCGGTTATGACGTCGACCGACGGCCGCTGGGTGGCGATGATCAAATGTATTCCGGCCGCCCTGGCCATTTGCGCAAGCCTTGTCAGCGATTCTTCCACATCACGCGACGCCACCATCATCAGGTCTGACAATTCATCAATTATTACTACTATATAAGGAAGATGAACATGCTTTATCTGTTGAAAGTGCTTTACCATGTCTGCGTCGGAATGATCATCGCCCTCTGTCCGGGCCTGATCTTTGTTTGCCGCTTTGCCTTGCGGATTTTTTGAGAGAATTTCATTGTAGGCGTCGATGCTTTTTACGCCCAGATCGCTGATAAAACGATAACGCCTTTCCATTTCTTCCACTGTCCAGCGCAATACCTGTGAGGCTTTTTTCGGATCAACAACAACCGGGTGCATTAAATGCGGTATGCCTTCATAGGAAGATAGTTCCAGCCTTTTGGGATCAATCATCAGAAATTTAACGTTGTCGGGCGGCACTTTAAAAAGAATGCTGCAAATCATTGCGTTTAAAGCGACGCTTTTGCCCGAGCCGGTGGTGCCGGCGATTAGCAGATGCGGCATTTTCGTTAAATCGGCGATGACCGGTGTACCCACGAAATCGACGCCGAGAGCAATGGGCAGCCGCAAGGACGAACTGGTGAAAGTATTGTTGTCGAGCACCTCTTTGAGAAAAACTGCATCTCTTTTCAGATTCGGTATTTCAATGCCAATTACCGATTTGCCGGGAATAGGCGCAAGAATGCGGATACTCGAAGCCATGAGCGCCAGCGCCAGATCGTCGGCAAGTGTCGTGATTTTATTGATTTTTACTCCGGATGCCGGTTCCAGCTCATACATTGTGATCACCGGGCCGGGTGTAACTTCCACCACACGTCCCTCCACCCCGAAATCAGCCAGCTTCTTTTCCAGAATACGGGAATTGGTGATGAGATGATCCCGCTTGACGCGTGTATCATTGTGTTGGGATTCCTCCAGCAGAGAAAAGGGCGGCAGCTGAAATTTGCCGTCGGCCTGAGCGAAATCAAAATGCGTCTGTTCCATTTTCTTCATTTTCGCTTTGAGGGGCGTTGCCGCATCGTCTTCAATAATGACCGGTGTGGACTTTCGTTTGGCCTTGATTTTGCTGATTGTCGAGTAAGTAAGTGCTGAAATCCTGGTTTTAATTGCAAGTACGGTCCACAAAAGACCATGGGAGAATGTTCCGGCCAGCATCGTCAGGGATAAATCGATCATGAAAATTAATGATACGATTAAAACAAGAATTAGAAGGATGAATGTTCCGGCGACGTTAAAATAATTAAGCAATGTCTGAGCTGTTCCTGCGCCGATCAATCCGCCGACTTTTAATTTTTCGCCGTAAATAGTAACGGTTTTAATGATGGAGGTCATCAGGCCGGCAAAGGAAACAATAAAAAAGATTGTGCCCAGAAATCTGCTTTTGCTGATATTAAATTCCGCCCTTAAGAAATACAGAAACGAGCAAAGAAGAAAAATCAGCGGTAAAAAGAATGCACTGATTCCCAGCAAGCGGATCAGGGAATCGGCGGTGTAGGAGCCTGCGGGGCCGATAATATTGTGAGTCGCTTTTCCATCGGCGATAAAATGCGTAAAAGAAGGGTCCTGCGGATGGTAGGATGTCAGACATAAAAGCAAAAAAACAGCCAGGGCAAGACACACTATGCCCTTGATTTCCCGCATCTGCTTGTTATTTGGTTGTTTTTCTTCCATTGCCAGCCGTGTAAAAATTGTGTTTTATTTAATTATTTCAGAAAAAATATTATTTGACAAGAAATACCGGCTCGCTTGTTTAAAGATTACAAGGCCTTCGGGCGGGAGGCGATGAGGCGTGTAATACCCGGTTGCATTCTTCCCTGACTTTGTTGGCGCAGCCTGCTCCGGCGCAGGCCGGGGGCTTCCTCAACGTATTATACCAATTCTAAATCAAAGCGCTATTTTTGTTGGCTTCGTCGTCGGCTTCCTCAACGTATGTATAATACGCCTCGTCGCCTCCTCCTTGCCGCCGCAATATCATCTTTGATTTAGAAATGGTATTAG